>NZ_JBNCLD010000008.1:0-242483 GCF_049844505.1 Micromonospora sp. DT229
CTGCGCATTCGTCACCCTCGCCGCCGCCCTGACCTGCCACAAGCGCTACCTCAAACTCACCACCTGAGACACGCTCTAAGAGTGAATAGGGAATTGCGGTGAGTGTAGTTGGTGAGCCTTGCTGCGTCTGTTGGCGCGCCCCGGCCTTCGCCTGAAGGGCGAGGCGATCGCTGATGATTACGCAGGCATGTGCGATCGATACTGTCTGTAGTTTAAGAGTTGTCGGTGACTGGCTGCTCCGTGCAGCCCGGTGCACGGTGCTGTACGAGAAGCCGCACTTGACGGTTGACTGTGACTACGTCGGGTGCCGCAGCGACCTGTGGATCGAGTTCCCCTGGTCGGGCGAGCCAGCGGGTACCGTAGCGCCGCCATACCTCGCGTCTACTCGTCCGCCGTTGGCGGTGGGCGTAGGAACGCCGCCCCGACGATCAGGGAAGCGGCGGCACCGAGGAGGCCCGGCAGGAACCACAGACTCCCGTACGACGCTTCCGTGCGCTGCCCCCCGGCGGACGCAGTGAAGATGGCCAGCGAGATGGCCAGCACCGCGGTCGTCAAGGGGACGGCTGTCCACCGAGCAACGATTTCCCACCTCCGGCCGGGTGCCGCGCCAATGTCGACGAGCGTGCGCCTGGTTAACGTGTGCGCGACGACCAACGCGACGCCGCCCAGTAGCAGGATCAACATGGCCGTGGTCGCGCCCAGGAAACTGGCGGTGTTGGCGACAGAACGCAGCCGGTCGTAGGCCGTCGGGTCGGTTCCGCTGGCCATCTGCGCGCTTGGAGCGAGACGGATAGCCGCCGCTCGGACGAGGAACTGCTCGCGCGGCGACAATCGGGCGAAGTCCGGGAGAAGCACCTCGCTGGTGCCGTTCGCGATGAGCCCGAACCTCTTAGCCACGGCGCTATCCGGGGCGACCACCAGGCCGGGCAAGTTGCCGCCGAGCAGCGGGTCGGCTTCCGCCCGGGTGTCGGCGAGGGAAGTTGCCGTCCCGTCCCCGCTGGCGAACATCAGCAGCCCGACTTTCCCGTTGTCCAGCAAGTGTGGATCGGCTCGTGGTGCCGATCCCGGTTCGCCGAGCATGACCCGGTTGAGCGGCGCCGCCGACTCCCGGGGGAAGCAGTCCGTCACCTCGCTGGGATTGAGAGTGCGTTGGCTGGACATGCACGCAAGGACCTTCGGCGCTGTCACCCGCAGCTGGGCTTTGGACTCGTCGGGGATCGCGTATCGAACGATTTGCCGCCCACCGTGCGATCGGTAGAACGCCTCCAACGCCTGGATCGCGCTGTCAGGCATCTCGCTGACGACGAAGGAACCGGCCGGTTCGAGCGGACTCGACAGGGCTTCGCCGACGTTGGCGTCGTAGGTGTTCTGCGCCGACCAGTATCCGCTGAGCACGATGACGACCGCGCCGGTGGCAGCGACCGGCCGCAGCCCCGCATGCAGGTGCCGCATGAGCGTTCTGGTAGCCGCGGGCAGGCCCCAGCAGAGGATCGGTGCGACGACCGACGGCAGTGCGAACGCGACGACACCGGCCGCCAACGGCACAAGCGCAGCCACGCGGCCTCCGTGCGACCCCAGGGACACCCGCGTCAGGACCACAAGTGTGGCAAGACCAAGACCCACGCCCAGCGCTCCCGCCAGGGTCGCCCAGCGACCCTGCGAGGGCCGCGGGGGACGGCGTTGCGCCCACCGCGTGACGAGGCGCGTCAACGGCACGGCCGACAGCGCCAACAGGATGGTCAGACCCAGAAGGGCCACGGGCTCCTGCCACGGGATCGCGATCCCCACCCATTGCTGCCCGACCCACGCGGACACCGGGTCGCGCGAGAGGAACAGGACCGCGGACGCGGCGCAGCCGCCGAGGACCTCGCCGGCCAGCACCGTCCCGCAGACGACCGACAGCAACCTCCGCCATGCCAGGGCGGGCGGCATCCCCACTGCGATCAGCGCGTCGGCGTCGAGCCGCCACCGACGGGACAGCACCACACCCGCCGCGACGAGCAGGATGCCCATCAGAAGGCCACAGCCGGCCGGGACGAACCGCATGGCGCTGAGGAACTGGGGCCGGTTTCCCGCGGATGCCTCGAGAACGGTGTCAACGGACTGGTAGGTCGCCCTGCGCTGATCGAGGACGGGCCGCAGCGCCGCCACGGTGTAGAAGTCCGTGTCACTCAACCAGATGGTGGGCCGGAACTCCGCCGACTCCGCCACGAGCTGCACCAACGTGCTCGTCGTCCGGTTGGCCGGGTCCACTGACAGACCCACGACCCGCCCCGGCCGCTGGCCATTCCCAGTCCGTACCCGGACGGTGTCGCCGATCGCGATGCCCAGGGCCTGCGCGGTCGACTCCGACAGCAGAAGCTCGCCCGCAACTCGGGGCCGGAGGCCCCGAGTGACGATCCCCAACTCCAACGACGACTTGGTGTAGTCGCGAACCAGTACGGGTGCGGAGAGGTCACCCGCGAGCACGTCACCCATCTGATCCTGCACCGGCATGGCGTCCGGAACGATCGAAATGGCTCTGCTCGCAGCGGGATCACCGGTCTGGAGCGCGTAGCGACTTCCCCCGATGTCGGCGCGAACCGAGTCCTGGATCGCCCGCTCGGCGCTGCTGCGCGCCACGGCCAGGCCGACGACGGTGCCGCCCAGCATGAAGCCCAGCAGCGTGAGCACAACCACCTGCGCCACGCGGTGGCGCATGAAGGCCACGGTCAGCGCCGTGCCACCGACGCGAGAGCTCATGCCAACTGCACCAGCTTGCCCCGGGACAGCTCGAAGCGACGGTCCAGCCGCCGCGCAACGTCCGGGTCGTGGGTAGCGACCACGACCACCAGTCGTTCCCGATGTCCGAGATCGACAAGGATGTCCGTGACCCGCTCGGTATTGTCCACGTCCAACGCCCCGGTCGGCTCATCCGCGAGGATGACCGAGGTCCCCGCCATCAGGGCACGCGCGATCGCCACCCGCTGTTGCTGCCCGCCCGACAACTTCGCCGGCAGGCGGTCTCGCATCGACAAAGGCAGCGCAACACGGCCGAGCATCGAGCCGACGTCCGCCCGCGAACGGCTGACGCCCCTCAGCTCAGCGGCCAGCAACATGTTCTGCTCGACCGTCAGAAAAGGCACCAGACGGTAATCCTGGTGAATGAAGGACACTCGGGCATCGCCCGCCGAACGCCACGACGCCGTGACCACGGCGGTGCCGTCGATGCTGACCACGCCGGATGTGGGCGCTTGTATTCCAGCGATGAGGCGCAACAGGGTGCTCTTGCCGCTGCCGCTCGGACCCATGACCCCAGTCGTACCGGGCGCCAGGGTGAGGTCGAGGCCATCGAGCGGTGTGACTTCCGAATACTTGACGGTCACCTGCTCAAGCGTGATCATGACGCTCCTGGCGGACCCACGTGATGGGCCGAAGGTGCGGGGCCCATCACGTGATCCTGCCATGAGTCAGACGTGCGTGATCTCATACGCCCCGCTGCATCCGGAGTAGCAGGTATACCAGTCGGTGTACCTCCACACATTGAGCGCCGTGAAGTAGTCACCGTAGTAGTCCGGCCCCAGGTCCCGGATGAGCTTGGGCCGAGCCCTCGAATCGGCCTGCAATGACGTGCAGAGTGCGCCGCCCCGGTTGTTCAGCCCGCTCGTCTCCTTCTTCGCGGTGCAGTCGCCGCCAACCGCGAAAGCGGGCGCCGGACCCATGATTGTCATGGTCGATAGGGCACATGTCGTCAGGATACCCGCTGCCATGCTCTTTCGGAATCCATTGATCAATGGATCCACCCCCTGAGCTCTGAAAGTGAATTGCTTACGGAACCCTGCTCGTACCTGCTCATACTGATGGCGTAAGCAGGCTGATGTAAAGCCCTACATTCATGATTGTTTATTGGTTTGACGCCTGTCGGTGGCAGCAGGTCGTGGATCTTTCACGGTGGTGCAGCGCCTGCCGCGACTCGCCAGGCCGGATTCCCGGTGCCGAGGTAGGCCGCGATCGGCGCGGAGGCTCGTTAGAAGGGGCGCGACGTCGGAACAGGTGGGCGCGGAGTTGTCCGCGCCCCTCTGCCGGTTGGAGAGAGCGGATGCCAGTAGAGATCGATGAACGCAACGCGGTAGCGGTGCGGGCCAGCGGGATCAGGATGGTGGCGCGCTGCACGTTCGCAAGCTGCCGCAGCCACAGGTCACGATCCACTCGCAGCTGATACTGCGCCTTCCGGGGGCGGGTTGTTTCTATCGACTTCGATCTCTAGAGTGCCAGGGCTCATCAAGGTGCAGAAGCCGACAGGGTGAAGGGGCGGGACCATGTCGTTGACCGACAGCATCCGTGATGACCTGCAGACGATGGCCGAAGGCGTGGCGACCGCGCAGCAGGGTGCTGCCGCGGTCGACCACGCCGTCGAGCAGATCGCGGCACGGGCCGTCGGGGCGGGCTTCGCGGGCATCGCGGTGGGGCTGACTCGCGTACGCGAGCAGGTGGGGCAGGTCCGCGCACGGCTGAGCACGATCGGCGGGATCCTGGGCGAGGCGTCGCGCTCAGTGTCCGCGGTACCGCAACAGCCGTCGCCCCAAGAAGCCATCACCGCGCTCACGCCGCTGGTCGCCGCCCTCGCCGCTGCCGACGGGGCGGTCGAGACGGCGGCAGCGGGCATCGAGGAAGCACGGCGACTCGTCGCCGCGGCGCTGCAGGGTGGGCAACCCGGACCGACACTGGCCCGCCTGCAGCAGGTCGGACAGGGACTTGCGGCGGTCAGGGCCCGAGGAGGCGAGGCACGCCATCACGTCGATGCGGCACTCGCGCAGGCCCGACAGGTCGGTGACCTGGGAAACTGACCACGGGCGGCGGCGTCAGCCGACCGCCCGGCACGAGCGACACCTCCGCGGGCCCAACCCAGGTGCAGGCCGAAACGGATCGGTTGCCCGGCTGGTTGACGGAGGCCGCCCGCGACCTGCCCGGACGGCGAGCGAAAGACCCCACGTCCGGTGTGGCGCTGATCAACGGCGAACGAGTGCCCATGAAGTCGGGCCGCGATCCCGCCGCCGCCGTGGACCTCAAACCGGCCTACAAGCTCATCGCCACCACGACCGACCACCTGGAGGCCAAGCTCGCCGCCCGGATGCGCCGCGAACAGGCAACGCACGCGGTCGTGCTGACCAACAACCCGCCGTGCGACTACGAGCCCTACGGCTGCGAGAGGATCCTCTCCCGGCTCCTGCCGTCCGGTGCGCAGCTGACTGTGTACGTACGCGACGATGACGGGCAGGTACGTCTGTGGCGTACCTACACCGGCAACGGAAAGGCCATCGCATGAAGGTGACGTGGGCATACGACCGGGGCGACCACCGCGACAACCATGAGGTCGATCTGAGCGACCCCGCCGCCCTGAGCGCTGTACTGCACGAGATCCACCAGGGCGGGGAGCCCGTCGCGGTCACCATCTTCAGCCAAGCGACCGACGACCCGGATGAACTGCCACCCGGCCTGCAGATCGGCCTGGGCCACCCCACCCACAGCTTCGCCGTGCACATCGCCGACGACGGCGCATACCTCAACGACCCGACAGTCGTGACCCCGACCGCCGGACTCAGCTTCGACCTCGGCGGAGTACCCACCGAGTACCCCGCCGAGCATCTACGGATCCGGCCCGACACGGCCATCCAGATCGCGACCGCCTTCCTCGAAACCGGCGGCGAGCCTCCCCGTCTACCCGCCGTCGCCGAGTAGCACTGGTGGTGTCTGCCGGCAGCGAGCATACGCACGGTTTACTCGGGGCCGGTTGAACGCGGAGCAGGAAGTGGCTCACTTGCGTGCGGTCGGCATACGGCTGCCAGGACACGCCGACCGAGGTCCTGAGGCTGCTCGTCGATACCACCGAGGTCGGGTATATGGCCGCCCTGAACGATATCCGCAGCGGCGACCTCGACTGCGGAATCAGGATGTGGTGCCCGGACCTGGCTGAGCAGTATCCTCAGGCGGGCCCCGTCCTGCCGGCGATAGGTGGTCGCGGTGATGGTCGGGATCACGGGCGGTGCAGGACGCAGACGACCTTGCCGAGGATCGTCGCGTGATCGCCGGGCAGTACCGGGTAGCGCGGGTTGCGGGGGACGAGTTCGACGCGGCCGTCGCGGGTTCGGTACTGCTTGACGGTGGCTTCCCCGTCGAGCATGGCGGCGACGAGGTCGCCGTTGTCGGCGACCGCCTGCTGCCGGACCACGATGATGTCGCCGTCGGCGATGTCCGCTTCGATCATGGAGTCGCCTCGTACCCGCAGCGCGAACAGCGTGCCCCGGCCGACCAGCTCGGCGGGCAGGGACAGCATCTCCTCCACCAGTTCCTCGGCGAGGATCGGCGTGCCGGCGGCGATGGCTCCCAACAGAGGCACGGCGGTTCCGCGCGGGGCTTCCGACTTCACCGGCGGGTCGTGGCCGAGCATGGGGCGGGCGTCGACCGCTCGCGGCCCGCCAGGAGCCCGCCGGATCAGGCCGTGGTGAGTGAGGGTCTTCAGGTGATGCGCCACCGACGAAGGAGAACCGAGCCCGACGGCCGCCCCGATCTCCCGCACCGTCGGCGGGTAGCCGTGCCGCTGCACCCAGCCACGGATCACGTCGAGGATCTGCCGCTGCCGGTCAGTCAACGACACCGGATCGGGCGCGTCAGGAACGGTCACCCCAGGACGATACCGCGAACTTAGAACAAATGTACTAACTAGGTGTGGGTGGCGTGGTCTGCGTGTGTTCTCGAGAAGTGGCCGGCGCCTGGCGCATCCCGGACGGATAGGTTGGGCAGGGTGGCCACGGGGGAGCCGCCCTGCCCAACGATGCCGTCACGGTAGACCTAGCCATCGACGTAGGACAACCCCAGGGCAGCCCGACATGCCGGCTCCTGTGCAATCCGGACCAACCCCATCGGGTGCTCCCCGGCACTGGCCGTCCAGCGCCCGGGGCGAAGCCGGCGGCCCGCCGGCACTCCGCGTTGACGAGCGCGCGGCAGAGCGCGTGGTTCGGGTGCGGCGACCGATCTCATAGCAAGGGCACCGATCCGGTGTCGCGAAACCGGTCGGTGGCATCGGTCCTCGCATCGCTTGAGGACCGCGAGTGGTGATGCACCTGGCGTGTTTTACGCAGGCAGAAGGATGCTCAGGCCGACGTCCGACGTCCGAGGTCGCGGCCGGGCCCGGCGGACCTGGTGCAGCGGCGGCGGTGAAGGTTGGGGATCGCCGTCGCTGTACCAGGTCGGGGCAGCCGGTGTCAGGCGATGCCGGCGTAGTGGCGACGTCGCCGGGACCACGAGTTGGCAGGGGCTGCGAGGCGCCTATTCGTCGAAGTTGTCTTCGGTGATGTCGTCGTCGGCCTCTCCGCCGGGGTCGTGGTCTCCGTAGTCGGGGTGGTCGCGGTCGGCGGTGTGGCCGAGGTGGAGCGGTGCCGGGCGGGAGGTCCGACTGTCCCAGACCAGCGCTTGGTCGCAGAGGCGGGCGATGAGGGCTGCCACGGAGCCGGCGGGCAGACCGCCCGGCTCGGGGACGGTGATCTCCACCCGGCTTGTCGCGTGCATGTCCTTGCTCATGCGGCTCGCCGCGATCTCGTCGAAGTCCTCGCGGGACCTCTGGGTGCCGATCCGCATGGGGGACCGGGCGCCCTGGTGCTGGTGGGAGTCCTGGGTGAGAAGCCAGACGGGCTCGCTGTTCTGGTCGTTGAGGAACAGGACCCGCTTGTGGTACGAGGGTTGCATCGTGTCGAGGTTGTCGGCGTCGCGGAAGGCCGTGGCGGGGCGAGGGGCGTGGCTTCCGAGTGCGACACGGGCGATGGTGACGGCGATTCCGTCCTCTGCCAGTTGGCGACCGGGGATGGGGGATGCGACCGACGGGTTGTCTCCGATGACCGGGTAGATGCTCTGCGCTTCCTCCTTGTCCAGGGTGATGATGACGCGGTTCGTGTCCGGAGGTAGGACGATGCGGTTCATCGCCTCCTCGATGTGGTGGCGGACTGCCTGGGCCCCGCCGCTGTCGCGTCCCCAGTGTTCGTTGCCGATCTCGTTGGCGTGGAACGCGGTGAGTCCTTCGGCGTAGCGCAGCCACTCGCCGGCCGCGAACATCTCCATGCGGGGGGCTGAGTCGGGGTCGGCGTCGAGGTGTATCGCGGTGAGGGTTGCGACGAGTTTCGGTGGCTTGACCGACCTGCCGCGGATCTTCTTGTACACGTGGCGTCGGAAGTGGATGCCGACGAGGGTGACCGGTTCGGTGAGGGGTGCTTCCTTGCGGACGTCCGGGGTGGCGCAGACCGCGTACGGGAGGCGGTTGTCGGTGATGCCGCAGGACTTCAGAAGGTCACGCAGCGCGCCGGTGGTGGGGTAGTCGGCCGCTGCTTCGTCGTCCGGGATGTCCTTGACGTCGAGGAACTGGCTGACGATCCGCTGCGTGGCGAGGTCCCTGCGGGTCGGGTTCTTGCCGTCGTTGGCAATCTTCCTGCCACCCCACTCTGTCTCGCAGAGGACGGCGACGAGGTCGTCGGGGCCTGCGGGTTTGAGGCTGGGGATCTGTTGGATGACCGGCAGCCGGTTGTGGGTGCCGTGCATGGTGATCTCGGGGGCCTGGCACATGACGACGCTGATGCCCGGGACGACGTCGATCGCGGCGCCGTCGTAGACGGCGTCGCCGCGGTCGAGGTCGGGTGGGATGGGCACGTCGTAGTCGGCGCGCAGGGAGTTGATGACGCGGCGGGGTGTGCTGTCGTGGGCGTAGAGCACGACGATGCGCAGGCTCTTCCAACCCGACGCGGCGAGGCCTGCGGGGAGTTTCCCGATTGGGATGGGGCCGCTGGTGATGCTGTTGCCGGGGATGTTGTACCGGGTGGCCTCGTAGATGAGGGGCTCTTTATCGAGGACTCGTCGGATGTGTCGGGCCATGCGGAGGGTGAAGTAGGCTCCCGGGCCCTTGCCGATCATGTGCTTGCCCTTGTTGCGGAAGACGGGCCGGACGGTGGTGATGTCCCCGTCGGCCTTGTCGGGGAGGGTGATCGGGGGCAGGTCGCATGCCTCGACGATGTGGGCGGTGTGGCCGCGGAACGTGGTCTTCCAGACGAGGTCGCCGTCGTCGGTCTTGATGTCCTTGCCGTTGGCGTCGCGTTGCGGAAGGGACCTGACGGGGACGCGGAGCAGGGTGGGGAACTGCGGGTGCTTGAGGTGGACCGTCTTGACGTTGTTCCAGTAGGGGGCCACGCGGGTGACATGGCAGTCGACACGGACGATGGGGTCTTTGCTGCCGCGGCGGGTTTCTCCCCGGATGGACACGTATCCCATCGCGTATCCGCGGCGTTCGTTGCTCTTGCCCTTGTGGGTGACGCGGATCCAGGGGTAGTCCCAGGCTACGAGCGTTCCGCCGGTGGTCAGGGTGAGCTTGATCTTCTTCTTGTGAGGTCGGGCCTTGTCGGCGACCTCGTGGGGGGCCAGGCGCTGGGCGACCGACCATCCGACGGCCTTCTTCCACCACCAAGGGCCGGTGATGTATCCGGCCTCGTCGCGTTCCAGCACCTCGCTGAGGGGGCGGACCGAAACGTTGGCGAAGTCGATGTAGGCGCTGAGGCGCTCGCCGCCGGGGCCGAAGTGCCGTTCCTGCCAGGTGTCGAAGCACAGGCGGGTGAGTTTCGGATCCAGCGCGCCGTCGCTGACGATGAGGCTGCGCCCGGACAGGGGGCTGTCCGCGATCTCGTCTGCCCGGACGGTGAACACGATCATGCGTCCGGTGACGGCGCTGAGCGCGACGCTCAACGACCCGTGCGGTGTCTTGAATCCCTGCTTGCGGTCCCACCGGCGGGCCAGGTCCTGCCAGAGCCTGGCGAAGTCCGGGGTGAACGTGTGGATGTGCACGTCCCCCATCTCCTGCGCGGAGATCGGAAAGTCGAGGGTGTAGAGACGCAGCGCGGCCATCAGTGGGTGTGCCCTTCGTCGGCGAATGCAAAGATCGCTCGGAGTGTGTTGCCGTAGATGCTGCTGAGCAGGTCGAGCTGGCCGGCTTCCTGCCACTGCTGGCGCAGGTCCCTGATGAGGCGGGGCAGGTCGCTGCTGGTCGTCGAGTCATGGAAGGCGTAGTCGGCCAGGTACAGCAGCCCCTGGTCGCCGCCGCGGCGGACCCGGCCGCCTAGCTGGATGATGCCGATCAGCATCTCGGCGACGATGGACAGCCGGACCCGGGTGGGCAGGGACTGGAAGTAGTGGTGGGTGCGGAACAGCTCCTCGTACACGCCGGTGGACGTCCAGCCCAGGGACTTGAGCATCCCGGCGGGGTCGTCGGTGGGCTGCGACGTGCTGTACGCCTGGCTGGAGATCAGGGCGAGCAGTTGAGCGGGCTCGTCCATCAGCGGAATCGGGCGGACGGCGAGGACGACCTGGCCGACCAGCGAGCGGCCCTGGTGGTCGACCATGTTCAGGCCTCGCTCGGCGATGGCCAGGGGTGCGATGAGGACCTTGGCGCTCGGGTGTTCGGGGAACCGTTCCAGGGACCCGGAGGGGATCTCGGCCCAGAGGGGCTTGCGGCGGTAGTGCTCGGGCATCGCGGCGTCCTCGGCCCGGACCGCCACCGCGATCATCTCCGGGTCGGCGCCCGCGGACACCATGCCCTCGGCCAGCTGCGCCGCGCCCAGGTACGAGGTGCAGGCGACCAGGATCCGCGCACGGTGCGCGGTGGCGGGGCGGCTCGCTAGCTTCTTCAGGTGCTGCGTGATGTGGCTCCACAGGGCTCGGCCCATCGTCTGGTGCGCCATGTCCCGCCGGATGTCCGAGCTGCCGGAGATGCGGACGGGCTCGTTCTTGTCGTCATAGAGGATCAGCGACCGCAGGCTGAGCGAGCCGGTGATGTCGTCGGGCACGTACCAGGTGGGCGGCACGATGAGGTGGTGCATGGTGCCGCCCGGCATGTGGGCGGTCGCCGACAGGCCGACGACGATGCGTCGGGTGCCGCACAGGGACAGCGCCGTGGTGTCCCCGAGCATGGCTGTGTAGGCGTGCGGGTCGCCGGTGAACGAGGTCAGGGCGAGCTCGGAGCGGTACTTGTCCTCCACGTCGTGGGCGGCGGTGAAACCGAAGACCGGCTCGCCGAGCGGCCCGTACGGAGCGAAGCGCCACTGCTTGTTGTCGTCGAGCATCTCGACGAGTTCGTTGGCGGCGGTGATGCCCGAGGCCTGCAGCGAGGTGCCGGAGCGGGTCATGTACACGACCTGCGCGCGGACCTGCTCCAGGTAGGCGCGCCGGACCATCAGGTCGATCAGCAGCGTCTGGTCCGCCGCGGTCGTGGTCTTCTCGGACAGCAGCGGACTGAGCGCGGCGGCGATTGCCTTGTGCGCGCCGGCGAAGATCGGGTCCTCGCCGTCCTTCAGCACCGTGACGGCCAGCAGGGCCTGCCGCAGGTTCTCCAGCTTCCGCCGGCTGTCGGCCACGTCGGGGATCTCGGGCACGCGTTCCTGCTTGCTGATCGACGCCTCGGCCCGCGGGTTGAACAGCGCCCGGAACGTGTCGACCTGCTCCCGGTCCGGTGTTTCCCCCTCCGGGACGCGCCACAGGTGCCCGGTGCACCACGCGTCCCAACGCCGGGGCAGGATCAGCCGGCGCCGGCTCAACTGCTGCCGGTTGCGGTCCTGCGGCCCGCCCTGGGCGATCCGGCCGTGGGCTGCGTTGCTGACGTAGCTCTCTGACAGGAACCGCGCCTGGGTGATCTTCGGATGGATGTAGCGCTCCAACTCGTACATGAGCTGGCCCTCGCGCAGGCGGAACTGCTCGTCGAGTTCCTGCAGCGCGGTCTGGCGGCGCCCGCCGTAGCGGGCGAGGGCGACGTGGTGGGCGCTTTTGGAGAAACCGGTCGCCTGGAACGCGTCGGTCTCGTCGATCAGCACCAGGTGGCTGAGGTGGAGGATCGCCTCCTCCACCGTCATGGAGTTGCGCACCCGCGAGTCCGCCAGTACCGGAATGTGGATCCGGCCGGACATCAGGTTGATGTGGCTGGTCACGATGATGTTCGCGTCGGCCAGGGCGGTCTGCTGCCGGTGCTTGCCGCAGTGGCCGTGCCACGGGCAGCGGTACCGCCTGGCGGAGCCGGTCTCGGGGTCAGTGCCCTGGAGGCTCGTGCACGGCTCTTCACCGGGCTGCCACAACTCGACGTCCTGCGTGTTCGTGGACTTGGCCTGCAGGGGGCACCCATAGGCGAACTCGCCGAAGACTTCGGCCGCCTCCTTGCCGCGTCCGGCTTCGGTGTGGCTGCTGGCTCCCTTCTCCGCCTCCTTCTGCATGCTGTTCGGCGAGATCAGGGGCACGACGTTCCCGACATAGCCGAGGGTGGCGAGGTCTTTCCGTAGCCGAACGGTGAAGGACATGACGCTGTCGTTGCGGGGCACCACGATGCTGGTGACCCGGCCCCGCTTCACACCCCACAGCGCCAGCAGCGTCGCCAGGACGCTCTTGCCCGAACCCGTACAGGCGCTGAGGACCTGGATCACGCCGGCCGTGAGGACCAGAACCCCGCCGCTCAGCGGCTGGCCGTCCGCGGTGCGCAGGTGCTGCATCAACCGGTCGAGGCTGGTCCGCCGGTAGGTCTGGGTGTAGGCCTTGTCGAGGGTGTCGGCGATCGTTTCGAGCTCTTCGATCGGCACCGGGATCTCATCGAGCTCGGCGGGCTTGCCGAAGTCCGGCAGCGGGGCTCCCGCCGGGGTGTCGACGAGGTCGAGGACGTAGTGGGCCTGGACGACACCGTTGCCGGGCCTCGTCGGATCCGGGATCTGGGTCGCGACGCGGAAGTGTCCCTCCCGCGCCGTCTCCGTGCCCCGCTGGGAGTCGGCTTCCTCGCGTCGCGAGTCCAGAGTCCGGACGATCCGGTCGACCAGTTCGCCGAGCTCCTGCCGTGCCTCCTCCGTGACAAGGAACAGGTCCGGGCCGAGCAGCGCGAAGCCGTCCGGCCTCGTGCGGGCGGTGAGCAGGTCGGTGACCGTGTTGCGGAACGTCGGCAGAATCGCCAGGCGGCCGGGCCTGTGCAACAGCAGACCGCTGATCCTGCGGACATCCTCGGTGCTCAGCTTTGGGTACTGCCGCCACAGGTGCAGATGGCCCGACAGAAGGAAGTGGGCGTCGCGTACCGAGCCGGCGAAGCGGAAGCTCTCCTCCGAGCGGTTGTCGAACAACTGGGCGGCCAGCGCCAACGCGCCCAACGCGACCAGCCTGCGATTGCTCAGACGCGCCAGTGTCTTCGTGTTCACCGTGACTCCCCGAGTGCCTTCTTGACCCATGCCTTGAGCGTGCGGACCGTGCACGGCGTGTAGCGCTCCCTGGGCAGGGTCCGCTTCAGCTGGGCGATCTGCCACGCCCGGTAGTCCGGAACCACGACGTACCGAACGTGCGGGGGCTTCGCCGCGAGCTGCGACGGATAACGGACATCCTTGAGATCGATCTCGAAGACCGTGTCGCCGACTCGCGCGGTGATGTCCCAGCGGTCCTTGTGCGGCCACCGGTCCACCTCGACCCCCCGGTGCTTCGCCAGCCACCGCATCAGCCCGACCTCTGTGGTGCCCGGGATCGTGATGTACCGCCAGACCGCGTGGTGCAGCGACACGACCTCCGCCGCGTCGAGAGCCTCGGCCGGAACGGGACCGGTCACCACCGGCAGTGTGCCCGGGGCGTCGGAGAACGTGACCTCGAACCTGCCCGGATGCTGCGGGTAGCGGCAGGTCAGGAGTGCGCCACGCACGTGCATCGGCCACCGACACTCGGGGCACGGTACATACCACGCCGAGCCGCTGCTGGTGAACTGCTGGTCTGGCGGGAGGGGAACGTACGCCTCCGTTCGCAACGCACCACGCGCGTTGATCTCGTCCCGCACGACGGACCGGGGGGCAGCGGGCACCTCCACGAGCAACTGCCGGGTCGCCACGTACTCCTCTTGGCCTGCGGAGACCAGCACCGTGTACACCGACCGCTCGACCTTCTCGAACGTCTGTGTGGCCCACCGCGGGATCCATCCGGTGTCCACCTCGTGGTTCTCGAACAACGCCTCGGTGTAGTCGGACCCGTACTCCACCGCCTCGCCTGTCAGCTCGTCGTCGCCGCCGAGGATCGGAAACGCACCTAGTTCCTCCGGCAACGAGTCCCAGGGCAACGACACCCAGTCCCGCATCGGTCTCCGGAGGTTCTCGATCATTTGGACCGGGGTTGCGGGGCCTTCGCCCGGTGGTAGGAAGCTCAGGAGCACCCCGTGCATGCGGGAAATCTCGCGCCAGGCATGAGGCTCGCTCTCACGCAGGCTCCACGCCCGCGCCGCCCGCAGAGCCGTAGTGTTGATGGCACGGACGGTCACGAGCGAGCGCGGCTCGTCGCCGTTATCGGTCACTTCACTGCCTTCGAACAGGCTCCACAGGAGCGCCAACAATTTGAGAAGCGACGCGAGCGCAAGCGGTGATCACCGATTTTGCGCAACATCCCGATCAAGCTCGTGCCGCGCAAAAAACTAGACCCAAGATGACGCAATGTCGCTGCGACACGCCGGTAGCGAAGATGGCGGCTAGGGGCATGTCCTCTTTGTTGGCAATTGCGCAGACCGCCGCCAGGGCCGTGGCCGATGACGCCGATCTCGTGCGGGTGACCCGCTGTCGGGGTGTCGGCTGGTTCGCGTTGGGCTGGGCGGAGGTGAGGTAGGCGAGAGTGCCATCCTCGGTGGCCTCCTCCGCGAGGTGAGCCGGACGAGGCTGGTGTCGAGTGCGTTGGCACGGTCGCGTTCGAACAGCATCGACCGGTCAGGCTGCCTGGTCTGCGCGTCGCCCCGCCGGCCCTGGCCAAAGTGGTAGGGCACCGGCTGTTGAGCTCCGGGCGCTGCTGTTACGAGGTTCGCGCCCTTGTCAACCACCACCGACGTCACCAATCAAAGTTCCCGGATCGTCGGTCTCGCCCCGCTCGTGTGCGGCACGGAGCCACCCTGCCAGCCCACCGACAACCCTGCCGAGTTGCTGCCGCAGGGCCTGCGCCACCACCTCGGCGTCGGCGGTCGTCCGCGGGCAGTACAGCCCATCCATTGCCTCGGCGATCACTTGGGCGCCGCAGGAGAAACACGGCCGCCTGGCAACTACTCGTCTTTGTCAACCAGACACGTGTCTGACGGCGCGTCGGCGTTGACTATGAGTAGTGGGGTGTGGCGGGCGGCCACGGGTCGGCGCTGCTCCTGGGTGCTCCATGGGTGCTCGGACGTCGGGGGACTGATGCGGACGTGCCGGGACCCGCCGGGATCTCCTACCTCGATGGACCCCTAGGCATCCATCGCCGTATCTCAATTAATTCCCAGACCTGCGGGGACCCGGCCGGACTGATTGGGACGGGGTGGGGGCGGTGCCGCATTATTCACTCTCCGTAATGGCATCGGACTACGGATCAGAAGGTTAGGGGTTCGAGTCCCTTCGGGCGCGCAAGACGGAAAGGCCGCGACCTGCGAGAGCAGAGGTCGCGGCCTTTTTCTTGTGCCAACCCGGCCCGGCGCGCACTCCGGATCATCCCAACGGTCGCCGTCGGGTGCCGCTGCCCAGCCGTCTTGGCTCAGCCGCTGTTCGAAGAGTCAGCCATCGTGCAACATCTTGGGACCGGGCCGTGTAGTCATAGTGTGAAAGTGTCACCATTCCCGCCGGACGACTCCGGGTTCGATGCGTTCGTACGACAGAGCGCCCCCGGGCTCCTGCGCTTGGGCAACATCCTGACGCTGGACCGGAGCGCTGCGGAAGACCTCGCTCAGGAAACCCTGATCCGCGTCGGGTTGGCCTGGCCGAGGTTGCGCGCGGACGGGAATCCCGTCGGCTATGCCCAGCGCACCATGACCAACCTCTTCCTGAACGAGCGACGACGTCGTAGG
The DNA here is from genome assembly GCF_049844505.1 of Micromonospora sp. DT229. Lineage (NCBI taxonomy): Bacteria > Bacillati > Actinomycetota > Actinomycetes > Micromonosporales > Micromonosporaceae > Micromonospora > Micromonospora sp. DT229. Next base: position 15,857 of record NZ_JBNCLD010000008.1, read on the forward strand.
CCGACGCCGACCGACAAGATCCCGGAAACCGCGGGTGAGGACACTGCCCTGGCCGCAGTGGATTCGGCAGCTGCCGTCCGGCAGATCCTCGCGGGCCTGCCGCCGAAGCAGCGGGCGGTTATCGCACTGCGATATCTGGCCGACCTGCCAGACGACGAGATCGGTCGCCTACTGGACTGCACTCCAGCGACAGTGCGTTCACAGCTTTCCCGAGGCTTGTCCAGCCTCCGCATGACCATGACAGCAGAAGGGTGACTCTGGTGGCCGAGAACCACGCCGACGAACTGACCATCCTCGACAAGGAGGACTTCGCTCTTCCGGTCACCGAAGGCTTCATCACCGGAGTCCATCGAGGCGTACGCAGGCGACGGGTGCTACGGACCGTAGCGGCGGGCGGCGCAGTGGCTGCGACAGCCGTTGCCGCCACGTTCGTGGTCGCGCTGACCCGGCCCGCCGATGTCGTCGCCCCTGCTGCCGCGCCGCCTGCCCCGATAGCGGCCGGCTCAACGACCGCGCCTGGGGATCCGCTCCACGAGCCACTGGATGGTTACCGCGTCACGTTCGTACCTGACGGGCTCCGGATCGATGTTGCTGGGCACGGGTCCATTAGCTACCCGGTGTCGAAGGACCAGTTGCACAACGACGGCTCGGTGCCGGCGTCCGAACATCCGACCGCCGCGACGACGCTTCGTACCTATGTTCTGCCCAATGGGAGTAATTGGCTGGACGTCTCGGTGTTGCGCCCGGAGCGGACGACAGCCAAAGTTGATCAGGCAAAGATCGCCGAATGGTTGATCGGATGGGCAATTAAGGGCACTGAGGTAGTCGATGAATATGAGGTCCCGGCTGGTCGGGCCAAGCTGACCAAATTCGCGGGATCCGAGATTACCGCCCACCAGGTGGTGATCACGACCCCGGACGGCGTGGTAATCGTCGTAGGCGGGAATGGGAAATTGCCGGTTGTGGACCTGAAGGCAGTGGCCGCAGGGATTCTGCCGCAGTAATCGAAGGTGTCGAGCGGGAACGCGGTCGGCCCCTCCGCCGGGCCAGCCAACGCACCTCGCCGCCCAGAACAGCCCGTTGAGGACTGCCGCCAGCGTGAGCAGCGCGTGGGGTAACCCAGGTGCTGGACCCTGGACGGGGTCGGCCGGTCTGCTCTGGGCGGCGCGGTGCATCGACACCGACGGCCGACCGACGTCGCCGAGCGCCGGCGGGCTGCCCGTCGCTGTGTCGACGGCACGCTGGAGTTGCCTCGACAATTGGGGCGCTAACCGACGCATGGGTATGACGCACTAGATTGTTCGCCATTCGGCAGACAATGCTGTTCGTGGCATCGGAAGCGACCTAACGTGTCCTACTTGGACGCAAGCGTCCAGGGTGCCGACTTCGAGGTTGACATGGGGTTTCGCTGATATAAGATCCACCGTGGAGAGATCAACAGCGATTTCGCGGGGGCTCATTAAATCGGGTCGTTTGGCGCGCGCGCAATAGCGAACGGGCGCAGTCTTTGCGTGTCCATATCCGGCAGATTCCGCCCCTTGCGAAATGCGCGAGCAAGGAGGACTTATGGCATATTCCACAGTCGTCCGTACGATCGACAGCTCTCTTGTCGAGCTTGAGGTCGACGACTCCTTCAAGAATCGGCTGAGCCCGTGGTTGGGGCACATCCGGTACATGCCGAAGTACGGAGGCCGCGAGACGACAGCTGAGATGTGGGCGTTCGAGTTGGCGCCCATCTCCTCCCTGGGGTCCGGCGTGTTCGCGGTGGGCGGACGCGAGCGTGAGCGCTTCAAGCTCAACGGTGGCGAAGTGATCGTCTACGACTCCAGCAAGCTCCCGGACGCGCGATGGGCGGCCTGGATGGGCCCGTGGCACATGGCGCACGCCATGTTCTACGCCCCTGCTTGGCAGTCGTCCGACATCGCCGAGTTCTTCAACCGAGTGAAGTTCACCGACACTCCGGAAGGGCTGACGGCGGACACCGCTGGCCGCTTCGAGCTGCAACTGACGGCCTACACCCAGCACATCGCGGGTGTCGGCAGCATGCAGGTCGAGCCGAAGGCGTCGAGCCCCAATCGCATTCCGTCCTGGCGCGGCCTCCAGGGCCGGACCGGCGAGATCTGGCGGCTCGCCCAGGAGTCTGCGGGTGCTGCCACGCCGCTGCTGATGGCGACGCAGACCGCCGTGGCGACGTTGAACCCGTGGGATGTCCCCCGTGCGTCCCAGCCCGGCATTCCGGTCCGGGCGGCCGGGGTTCGGGCCGAAGAGTCGGCGGCGAGTTTCCTGACCACCATCCACCGCCTGGACTGGAGGGCGTGAGGTGGATCCGCTGACCGCCGGCGTCATCGTGCTTGCACTGGTGGTGGTGCTGCTGTTCGCCGCCTGTGCGGGGCTCTACCGACGGTTGCGTGACCTCGAAATGGCCGTATACAACGGCGTGGGTCTCCGCTTCGGCGGGGAGCAGGCTCAGCAGAGCCTGTCCGGCTTCGACCTGAACGGCACCACGTTCCTCCTGAAGATCAACAGGCAGTGCCCGGTCTGCGACGAACTGGTCCTGGCGGTCGGCAGGCTAGCGCCCACGCTCCCCGCCGGTCACTCCTTCGCACTACTTTCCGACGACCCGCACTTCAACAAGCCGGTCCCGGACGGGGTGAAGGTGATCAAGGATCCGAAGCTCTGGCGCTCGGTCCCGGTGCCGTATGCCCCTGCCCTTCTCGTCGTCGACGAGCAAGGACTCATCGCCTTCACCACGCCCATCGGCTCCGGTGAGGCATTGGACGATTTTGTCGGACGAGCAACAGCGAAAGAAATGGAGATGCAGAAGTGAGCGCACCCAGCGCCCCGAGTGCACCCAGCGAGACGCCCATCTTCGACATGATCCCCAGCGCGGAGGAGGCCCCTCCGGGAGCTCTTCCGTCCCTCGTTGCGGTCCGCGACAGCCAGTGGAGCCGCAGGAAGATCGTCGGCATGGCGTTCGGTGCGGTGACGGCGACAGCCCTGGCCGCCCTGGACCTGTTTCCAGGATCTCGACCGCGGAGCGCGTCGGCGAAGGTGTACCAGACCATCTGGTCGGACTGCAGGGGCTTTGTGAACGCAAGCACTGTCTGTGTACCCAGCAGTGCGTACTACGGATCGGACAACTGCACCAGCACCTGGCACCGGGACGACGGCGCCTCGGGAACCTGCTACTCCATCAACTACACGTCGCTGGCCAGTAGCTGCGACGGCCGGAACGCCTGGCGGTGGACCGGCGGCTCTACCACCTCGACGAGGCGGAAGTGCTCTGACGGCAGGCGGTACGCCGCATCGTGCGGGAGCAGCCCGATCGACCAGTTCTCCATCTGCCGGACAGCCATCTGACAATGATGAAGTCGGCAACCCTGCGTGTGCTGGCACCGGGCTTAGCGCTGATCATCCTGGCCGAGGCGGCCGTGCTGGCGGCGTGGACCTTCGGTGCCGGCCCCAGTGGCTTCGCGTGGATGGTCGCGGCGCTGGTAGCGGGCTTTTCGTTGTCGGGATCCGTTTGAAGCCTGAACAGCGCCTGGGTGCTGTCCTCGTCGGTCCGACGGGGTTCCGATATCACCGGCTTCATTGTCGGATTGTTCTTGGGTGCCGTGGCCACAGCGCTCGGCTTGGTGCTGGCCGGATCACTGATCCGGGCTCCACTCACGCCGCTGGTCGCCTCGGTCATCGTCGCGGTGGCAGCCTTTGTGCTGCTGCTCCGTGAATTCGGTGTCGTCTCGTTCCGGCTCATCCAGAATGCCCGCCTGGTGCCGCAGTTCGTCACGACGATCCCCTTCTGGGGGCCGATGCAGTTCGGTATGGAGATGGGCACGGGTATGCGGACGTACTCGCCTACCGGCCTTCCGCACATCATGGCGGTTGCCATCGTGTTTCTGGCCTCCTGGCCCGAGGCGCTGGCGGCCGGTGCCGGCTTTGCGCTGGCACGGGCGGTGATGATGCTCTCCTTCACCGCCACCCGTGAGAAAGCCGAGGCGGACAGCGCCTTCTACACCGACCTGCCCCGGCTGACACAAGTGTTCGCGGTTCTCTTCGTTCCACTGTTCGTGTTGCTGGTGGTCGCATGATTGTCGTGCGCTACGCCCTCGGCGTGGTTCTTGCCGTAGCTGTTGTCGGGAAGCTCCGCGCGTTCGTGCCGTTCCGTGCGAGCCTTGCCGACTTCGGCCTGGTCGGGCGGGCGGCAGGGATGGCCGCTGTGGCGATCGTCGCCGTGGAGGGTCTGGTCGCCGCCGCGGCACTGGGGCCCGTGTCCGGTGTGGCGGTCGCGGTAGCGGGCGTCCTGCTGGGTCTGGCGTTCACCGCCGCGCAGACCTACCTGCTGGTCATGGGCAGGCCGGCCACATGTCAGTGCTTCGGCAAGCGGGAACAGGTTTCCGTACGGACCTGGGGGCGGGCTGCGGCTGTACTGGTCATGGGACTGGTTCTGCTCCTCGGGTCAGGATGAGACCTGCCGAGGTAGGGGGTCCGGGCTGCGGAAAGCAGCCCGGACCTCTTGCTTTCTCCGCTGTGGACCAGGGTGGGACCAGGCCAGTAGAACGGTGGCGACGACGATGACACCTGGCAGGGCGAGCAGTTGTGGTGCTTGGGCGGTGACGGGGTGCGGATCGAGGAGCCTTGTCTGGGGACGGTCGAGGTCTATTCGACGGCGGATCGGAGGTCGTCGGCCCGGTCGGTGCGTTCCCAGGTCAGGTCCGGTAGGTCCCGGCCGAAGTGACCGTAGGCGGCGGTCTGCCGGTAGATCGGGCGGAGCAGGTCCAGATCGCGGATGATCGCCGCCGGGCGGAGGTCGAAGACCTGGTCGATGGCCTTCTCGATCCGCTCCACGGCGACCTTCTCGGTGCCGAAGGTCTCCACGAACAGGCTGACCGGGTGGGCCCGGCCGATGGCGTACGCGACCTGCACCTCGCACCGCTCGGCCAGCCCGGCGGCCACCACGTTCTTGGCCACCCAACGGGTTGCGTAGGCCGCCGATCGGTCCACCTTGGACGGATCCTTGCCGGAGAAGGCGCCGCCGCCGTGCCGGGCGTACCCGCCGTAGGTGTCGACGATGATTTTCCGCCCGGTCAGGCCGGCGTCACCCATCGGCCCGCCGATCTCGAAGCGGCCGGTCGGGTTCACCAGTAGGCGGTACCCGTCCGTGGCCAGTCCGAGTGCGGCCAGCTCCGGCTCCACCACCTGTGCCTGCACGTCCGGGGTGAGCAGGGACTCCAGCGAGATGTCGCCGGCGTGCTGGCTGGACACCACGACGGTGTCCAGCCGGACCGGGCGCAGTCCGTCGTACTCGACGGTGACCTGGGTCTTGCCGTCCGGGCGCAGGTACGGCACGGCACCGTTCTTGCGTACCTCGGTCAGCCGGCGGGCCAGCCGGTGCGCCAGGGCGATCGGCAGTGGCATCAGCTCCGGGGTCTCCGAGCAGGCGAAGCCGAACATCATGCCCTGGTCACCGGCGCCCTGCGCGTCCAGGGCGCTCTCCGCCGTGCCGCTGCGCTGCTCGATCGCGCTGTCCACTCCCTGGGCGATGTCGGGCGACTGGGCGCCGATGGAGACGCTGACGCCGCAGGAGGCGCCGTCGAAGCCCTTCTTCGAGGAGTCGTACCCGATGTCCAGGACGGTCTGGCGGACGATGGCCGGGATGTCCGCGTACGCCTTGGTGGTGACCTCGCCCGCGACATGCACCTGCCCGGTGGTGATCAGGGTTTCCACCGCCACCCGGCTGCGCGGGTCCTGCGCCAGCAACGCGTCGAGGATCCCGTCGCTGATCTGGTCGGCGATCTTGTCCGGGTGGCCTTCGGTGACCGACTCGGAAGTGAACAAGCGTCGCAAAGTTTCGCCTTTCGCTACGGTGTCGGGTACGGCTAGCGCCAGCTCACCGGGCTGCGGTAGTCACCGGCCGGGCCCAGCCGGCGCCACCGGGTCCGGGTCCGGCGCTGGCGGCGGCCGGGATGGTGCGGGTCCTGCCCGAGGCGCCGGCCGGCGGCGGTACGGGCCATCAGCACCAGGGTCAGGGCGGCTAGTTCCTCCGGCGCGAGTTCACCGGCGACGATCCGGTAGAGGGGGTCCATCGATGCCTCCTCGGTGTTACTGGGGTGGGTTGCCGTGCTTGCGGGCCGGCAGTTCCGCGTGCTTCGTCTGGAGCATCCGCAGGGCCCGGATCAGCACCGTCCGGGTCTCCGCCGGGTCGATCACGTCGTCGATCAGGCCCCGCTCGGCCGCGTAGTAGGGGTGCATCAGTTCCTCTTTGTACTGACTCACCAGCTTGGCGTAGGTGGCGTCCGGGTCCTCAGCGGCGGCGATCTGCCGCCGGAAGATGATGTTCGCCGCCCCCTCGGCCCCCATCACCGCGATCTCGTTCGAGGGCCAGGCGTACGACAGGTCCGCCCCGACGCTGCGCGAGTCCATCACGATGTACGCCCCGCCGTACGCCTTGCGCAGCACCAGCGAGATACGCGGCACGGTCGCGTTGCAGTACGCGTACAGCAGCTTGGCGCCGTGCCGGATGATCCCGCCGTGTTCCTGGTCGACCCCGGGCAGGAAACCGGGCACGTCCAACAGGGTGATCAGCGGGATGTTGAACGCGTCGCAGAACTGCACGAACCGGGCCGCCTTCTCGCTGGCCCGGATGTCCAGCACCCCGGCCAGGGCCTGCGGCTGGTTCGCCACGAACCCGACCACATGCCCGTCCAACCGACCCAGGGCCACCACCACGTTGGTCGCCCAGTTCTCGTGCACCTCCAGGTAGTGCCCGTGGTCGCTGAGTTCCTCGATCACCTTGCGCATGTCGTACGGGCGGGCCCCGTCGACCGGCACCAGCTCCACCAGCCGCTCGCAGCGGCGGTCCGCCGGGTCGTCGGTCGCCTCGGCCGGGGGTGTCTCCCGGTTGTTCAGCGGCAGCAGGGACAGCAGGAAACGCACGTCCTCCAGGCAGGCCCGCTCGTCGTCGTGCACGAAGTGCGCCACCCCGGACACCTCGCCGTGCACGTCCGCGCCACCGAGACCGTTCTGGGTGACCTTCTCGCCGGTCACCGCGGCCACCACGTCCGGACCGGTGATGAACATCTGCGCGGTCTCCCGCACCATGAACACGAAGTCGGTGAGGGCGGGTGAGTACGCCGCGCCTCCGGCGCAGGGGCCGAGCATCACGCTGATCTGGGGGATGACCCCGGAGGCCCGGGTGTTGCGTTGGAAGATGCCGCCGTAGCCGGCCAGGGCGACCACACCCTCCTGGATCCGGGCCCCGGCGCCGTCGTTGAGGGAGACCAGCGGGGTCCCGGCGGCGATCGCCATGTCCATGATCTTGTGGATCTTCTGCGCGTGCGCCTCGCCCAACGCTCCGCCGAAGATGCGGAAGTCGTGGGCGTAGACGAACACCGTCCGGCCGTACACCGTGCCCCAACCGGTGATCACCCCATCGGTGTACGGCCGGCGGTGCTCCAGCCCGAAACCGCTGGCCCGGTGCCGACGCAGCGGCTCCACCTCGGCGAAGGAATCCTTGTCCAGCAGCAGTTCGATCCGCTCCCGGGCGGTCAGTTTGCCCTTGTCGTGCTGCCGTTGGGTCGCCGCCGGATCCGGGCCGGCGTGTACGAGCTGCTTGACCTCCTTCAGCTCGGCTAGACGATCCTGCACGTCGGCGAGACGGTCCACCTCATATCCCCTTCGCAGCGATCAGTTCCTCGGCGAATCCGATGACCCGCAGGTGATAGGAGCGGGCCGTCCAGCCGAGGCTGATGTTGTGGCCCGCGTGCAACTGCCGTTCGGTCCTGACCTGGGGTGCCGCCGTCAGGCGGGACCGCAGGTCGGCGAGGGTGTCCAGGTCATGCCGCCACCACGGCTCGTACTCGGCGAAGGTGAACCGCACCGGCACCCGGACCCCCGGCGCGAGTTGCCGGAACATCTCCGGCCAGCGCCTGACCTCGTGGGCCTCCCGGGCCGGCAACGGCGCCACCAGCTCCCGGCTGGACCGGAAGGTGGTCGGCGGATACAGCCGCAGCGGGCCCCAACTCGTCACCCGGGGCCGGTCCGCACCGACCCCGGACAGGTCCGGGTCGGTCACCGCGTACCGGTGACCGCAGCCGGAGATGTCCAGCCCGAGCAGGTCGGGCACCGAGCCGCCGGCAGCCAGGGAGAGCGCCACCTTCCCGCCGAAGGAGTGGGCCAGCACCACCACACCCGCGCCGGTCGGGTGCCGGGTGGCGAAATCCCGCATCGCCGCCGCCACCGCGCTCGCCTGGTCGGCCAGGTACTGACCCTCCGGCAGCCGGTCGGCCGACAGCCGGTACCCGGGCCGGTCGACCGCCAGCACGGTCATCCCCAGTTGCGCACCGAGGCGCAGCAGGGAGGCGCCCGGGTCGGCCGACCCGTGGAAGTACCCGGCGCTCATCCCCGCTCCGTGCAGGGCCAGGATCGTCCCGCGGGGTGCCTGTTGCGGGATGCCGACCAGGGCGGAGAGGCTGATCCCGTTAGCGTCGAGGGTGATCGGCCGGACCTCGACCCCGGCGGCGACGGCCGTGGTCATCTCACGACTCGACGTCCGCCGGGTTGCCGAACCAACGCCGCAGCGCCACGTCCAGCTCCTTCGGTTCGTTGCCGGCCCAGGCCACGTACCCGTCCGGGCGGATCAGCAGAGGGGAGGCACCCAACGAGGAGGTGTCGCTCTCGACTGCGGTCACCGTGGTCACCCGGTCCGGCCAGCCTGCGGCGACCGCCCGGATGCCGGGGTCGTCGGTCAGGTCCAGCAACACCCCCCGACCGGAGTGCAGCAGCTCGGGGATGCTCGTCGTGCCGCCGTCGGTGGCCAGCTTGCGGGGCGGGACCCGGCGGCCGAGCAGGCTGTGGTCGCCCTCGCCGAGGTCGTACCGGATGTCCAGGCCGCTGACGATGCCGGCCAGGTGACGCTTGGTGTCGTCGTTGGCGATCAGCTCGGTGAACAGTTCCCGCAGCGGGTCCGCCTCCTCGCCACCAAGGAAGATCATGCCCTGGGCCCGGGTGTTCATCAGCAGCCGTGCGCCGGCCGGGTGCCGCTCCCCGTGGTACGTGTCCAGCAGGTCCTCCGGGGCCCAGCCGCGCACGGTGGCGGCCAGCTTCCAGCCCAGGTTCACCGCGTCCAGCACCCCGGTGCTCAGCCCCTGCCCACCGGCGGGCAGGTGGATGTGCGCGGCGTCGCCGGCCAGCAGCACCCGGCCGCGCCGGTACTCGGCGGCCTGCCGGGTGGCGTCGGTGAACGAACTGACCCAGTCGGCGCTGCCGTGATGGATCGACTCACCGGTGATCCGCTGCCAGGCGTCGGCGACCTCGGCGAAGGTGGTCTCCTCGGAGCGGTCCGCGGCCGGGGTGCCGTGCTCGCAGACGATGATCCGGTCCACGCCCGGTCCGAGCGGTGCGGCCATCACCATGCCGTTGGCCAGCTTCTCACCGAGGAAGCGGGGCTTGAGCCCGCAGCCGGTCACATCCGCCAGGTACATGCCCCGGGTGGCCGAGGTGCCGGGGAACTCGATCCCGGTCAGCTTGCGGACCAGGCTCTGGCCGCCGTCGCAGCCGACCAGGTACGCCGCCCGCAGCTCCTGCTCACCCTCCGGGGTGTTGAAGGTGGCCCGGACGCTGTCCCCCTCGTCGACCAGGTCCAGCAGCTCCCAGCTGCGACGCAGCTCGGCCCCCAGGCCGGTGGCCCAGCGTTCCAGCACCTCCTCGGTCTGCGACTGCGGGATGCCCCGGGCGCCGAAGTGCCCGTCCTCCAGCACGCTGTAGTCGAACTGGACTCCGCCGAAGTGGCCCAGCGGGCTGGTCTCCAGGGGACCGAACAGGGGCAGAATGCCCCGCTGGTCGAAGGTCTCCATGGTGCGGGCGGTGAAACCCAGACCACGGGACTGACCGGTGGGCTGCGCCAGCTTCTCGACCACGGTGACCTGGACGCCGCCGAGACGCAGTTCGCCGGCGAGCATCAGGCCGGTGGGTCCGGCGCCGACGATGATGACCTCGGTGTTCATGGGGGCTCCCCTCCTGGGGTTGTCGTTATGCCGAAATCTCGGCGGGCGGGCCGAACCAGCGGTTCAGGGCGGAGCGGGCGTGCTGCGGTGCCGAACCGGCCCAGGCGATGTGGCCGTCGGGGCGGACCAGCACGGCGTCCGCGTCCGTGCAGGGCAGCGGCCCTGGCACGGTGTGGACCCGGTCCCGCCACGGCCGGGCCAGCGCTACGAAGTCGCTGCCGGGTACCGCCAGCAGTAGGCCCCGGCCGTCGCGCTGGTCCAGGTCCGGCACCCGGTCACCGACCGCGGGATGGTCCTGCGGACCGGCCGGGTAGCGCACATCCAGGCCGGAGACCATGCCGGCGAGCAGCGCCCGGTTCGACTCCGCCGCCATCAGCTCGGCCAGCAGGGTCCGGACCGGTTCGACCGTGGGGTCGCCGAGCAGCAACCCCGCCTGGGTACGGATGTTCGCCAGCACCCGTCGGCCGAGGGCGTGCCGCTCCTCGTGGTAGGTGTCCAACAGGCCCTCCGGCGGTGCCGGGCGGACCTGCGCGGCCAGCTTCCAACCCAGGTTGACGGCGTCCTGTAGGCCCAGGTTCAGGGCCTGCCCGCCGATCGGCATCTGCACGTGGGCGGCGTCACCGGCGAACAGCACCCGGCCGTGCCGGTATCGGGTGAGCTGCCGGTTGGTGTCGTCGAAGGCGTTCACCCACAGGGGTACGCCGGTGCTGATGTCCTCCCCGGTGACCCGCTTCCACACGTCGGTGAACTCGGTGAAGTCGGGTTCGGTCCCGGCCCCGGGGTCCCGGCCGTACTCGTGCACCATCACCCGGGTGATCCCCTGCGGGTTGCGCGCGGCCACCGCCATGCCCCGGTCCAGCCGCTGGAACCGGCGGTTCGGTACCTCGATGCCGGCCACGTCGGCACGCAGCAGTCGCCGGGTGGCGGACCAGCCCGGAAACTCCACCCCGAGCAGTTTGCGTACGGTGCTGTCCTGCCCGTCGCAGGCGACCAGGTATGCCGCCCGCAGGGTGCGTACCCCGGTCGGGGTGTCCGCCTCGACGGTGACCTGCCCTTCGTCGGCGGCCACCGCCCGCACCGTCCAGCCTCGACGCACCTGGGCCCCCAGGCAGGCGGCCCACCGGCCGAGCAGTTCCTCGGTCCGGGTCTGGGGCACCTTCCACATCCCGGGGAACCGGCTGGGCAGGGTCAGGTCCATCGGGATGCCGCCGAAGTGACCGCGCGGCTCCTGCGGCAGCGGGCCGAACAGGTCGAGCAGGCCGCGGGACTGGAGGATCTCCATGGTGCGGGCGTGCAGGGTGGAGGCCCGGGACTCGGTGGTCGGCCGCAGCCGCGCTTCCAGTACGACCACCTCGGCGCCGCCGAGGCGCAGCTCACCGGCGAGCATGAGCCCGACGGGTCCGGCCCCGACGACGACGATCTGGGTGTCCACCGTGGGCCTCAGCGGTTCCGCTCGGCGTAGGCGCGGGCGTAGTCCAGGGTGGCCCGGCTGTTGGTGCTCAGGGCGTTGCGGACGTAGTTGCGGGCCTCCTCGACACCGGCGTCCGGGCCGAGGATGCGGGTGATGTTGTCCGGGTTGAGCACCACGGTGTGCTGGGAGGAGGCGGCCACCCCCTCGTCGTTCTCGGCGAAGGTCCAGATCCCGGTGTGCACCGTCATCAACGCCGGCAGGGTGACCTGCTTGTACACGATCCGCTGGTGCGGGAAGGTGACCCGGTAGGACTTGGTGCGGTGGGTCGATCCGTCCCGCGCCCGGGTGTCCATCTCAAGGGTCTGCAGGCCCGGGGTCTCCTCGGTGAGTTCCACCGTGGCCACGTGCGGCAGCCGTTCGGCCCACAGGTGGGCGTCGTTGATGAAGTCGTACACGTCCTTGGCCGAACCGTTGATCTGCACCGTGTCGGTGAACTCGAAGGTCAACTCGGCCGTCCTGGCGGCGGTCTCCACGATCCGCTTGAGGGCCTCCAACTCGGACCGGGAGTTGCGGTCGACGGCCTCGTCGATCCAGGCCAGGTGCTCCGGGTCGTCGTCGACCGCCCGGTAGTCGTGGAACAGCCGCACCTTGGTCTCGGTCTCCGACAGGGCCTCGAACCACCAGGCACCGCCCATCGCCGCTACCGGGTGGGTGGAGACCTCCTGCCGGAAGGTGATGCCCAGGGCCTCGGGGTCCAGTTCGCGGCGGGAGGTCCAGTTCTTCGCCTCGCCCTTGGCGGTGGCCCAGATCCGGATCCGCTCGCTGCGCTCGCCGCGTTCCACATGGTCGACGAAGATGGTCGGCGGGAACACCCGGGGCCACTTCTCCACCTCGGCGATCAGCCGGTACACCTCCTTCGCCGGGGCGGCGACGGTGATCTGGTGCTCGACCTCGCGGGTGGTCGGCTGGGACATGTCAGGCTCCTCTTTCTGCGGGATCAGAAGTTGCCGAGACCGCCGCAGACGTTCAGCGCCTGCGAGGTGATGGATGCGGCCGAGTCGGAGGTCAGGTAGCCGACCAGGCCGGCGACCTCCTCCGGGGTGGAGTACCGGCCGAGCGGGATCTTCGCCTGGAACTTGGTGAGGATGGCGTCCTCGGTGGTGTCGTACGCGGCGGCGTACCCCTGCCGGACCCGCTGCGCCATCGGCGTCTCCACGTACCCGGGGCAGACCGCGTTGACCGTGATCCCGGTCGGGGCCAGCTCGTTGCCGAGGGCCTTGGTGAAGCCGACCACCCCGTGCTTCGAGGCCGAGTACGGTGCCCCCAGGATCACCCCCTGCTTACCGGCGGTGGAGGCGATGTTGATGATCCGGCCGCGCTCCTTGTGCCGCATTCCGCCCGTGTTGAGGACCTCGTGGGTGACCCGGAAGACGCTGTTCAGGTTGGTCTCGACGACATCGAGCCACAGTTCCTCCGCGATGTCCGCGGTCACCCCGCCGCCGCTGCGGCCGGCGTTGTTGACCAGGACGTCGATGGTGCCGAACCGGGCCACGGCCGCGGTGACGAAGGCCTTGACCTCGGCGGTCGACCGCACGTCGACCGGGGCTCCGTCAACCTCCAGGCCGTCCTCCCGCAACTGCTTGACCGTCGAGGCCACCGACTCCGGGGTACGGGCCCCGATGAACACCTGGTGGTTCTGGCCGGCCAACAGCCGCGCCACCGCCAGCCCGATACCGCTGGTGGCGCCGGTGACCAGGGCTACCCGCTTGTCCTGTGCCGTCATGGTGGGTTCCTCTCCTCAGGCCGGGGTCAGGCTGGCGTTGACCACATCGAGCAGGGCCCGGGGGGTGGTCGCGTCGGTCACGGTCGAGTCGTCCAGCCGGACGGCGTACTCGCGTTCGATCCGGCTGCCCGCCTCCAGCAGGGCCAGGGAGTCGTACCCGAGGTCTTCGAAGGTGGTGTCGAGGATGTCGGCCTCCAGGTCGACTCCCTCGTCTGCGCCGGCGACCTCCCGCAGGATCTGCTTGAGGTCGGTCAGGGTCAGCTGTTCGGCCATCTGCGTCTCTCCTTGCCTCTACTGGGTCACTGCTGCACGGGCCGGGTGGCCGTGCCCGGGTCGGAACGCACCACCATGGCCGAGTTGAAGCCGCCGTGGCCCCGGGCCACGACCAGTGCGGTACGCAGCTCGGCCGGTCGGGGTGCGGCCACGACCAGGTCGAGTTCGTAGTCGGGGACCGGGTCGACATTCACCGTCGGCGGGATCAGGCCCTCCTCCATGGCCAGGAAGGCCGCCGCCAGGTCCAGCGGGGCGGCCCCGGAGTAGAGCCGGCCGGTCATCGTCTTCGGCGCGGTGACCGGCACCCCGTGCGGCCCGAAGACCGCGACCAGGGCCTGCGCCTCGATGTGATCCAGGTGCGCCTCACCCGCCGCGTCGGCGAAGACCACATCCACCTCGGAGGCGGACACCCCGGCGTCGGTCAGCGCCAGCTCGATCGCCGCCCGCAGGGCCGGCTCCCGGCCGGAGCCGGGTCGCGGGTCGAAGGTGGCACCGTAGCCGGCGATCTCGCCGTACACCCGGGCCCCCCGGTCGGCTGCCGTCCGGGCCGACTCCAGGATCAGGATGGCGCCACCCTCACCGGGTACGTGTCCCCGCGCGCCCTCGTCGAAGGGCCGGTAGGCGAGGGTGGGCTCCTCGCTGGTGCTGAGCCGGCCACTGGTGTGCAGGGCCACCCAGCCCCAGGGGCAGATGGTGGCGTCGACAGCGCCGGAGACGATCACCGCGGTGCCCTTGCGGATCTGCCGTCGGGCCTGTGCCACCGCGTCCAGGCCGCCCGCCTGATCGGCGACCACCACCCCGCTGGGGCCCTTCATGCCGTTGCGGATCGAGATCTGGCCGCTGTTCACCGCGTAGAACCAGGCGAACGACTGGTACGCGCTGACGTACTGGCTGCCCTTGTCCCACAGGTTCGCCAGCTCGCCCTGGCCGAACTCGAAGCCACCGGAGAAGCTGGCGGTGATCACTCCCATGTCGAAGGCGGGCAGGTCCTGGGGTCGGATGCCCGCGTCCGCCAACGCCCAGTCGGCGGCGGCCAGGGCCAGTTGGGTCATCCGGTCGGTCTGCGGCAGCAGCCGGCTGGGCAGATGGTTCTCGGCGACGAACCCGGGGACCTCGCCGGCCAGTCGGGCCGGGTACTGGTCCGGGTCGAACCGGGTGATCCGGCCGATCCCGCTCTTGCCGGCGCGGGTGGCGGCCCAGTAGGCGCGGGTACCCAGGCCGTTGGGGGCGGCCACCCCCAGGCCGGTCACCACCACGGCGGCGGTCATGCGCTTCTCCTGTCGGTACGGGCGAGCACCATGGCGCTCTGGAAGCCCCCGAACCCGCTTCCTACGGTCAGGACCGCGTCGGTGATGTGGTCGCGGGCATGCAGCGGCACGTAGTCGAGGTCGCATTCCGGATCCGGCGTGTGCAGGTTGGCGGTGGGCGGGACCACGTTGTGCTTCATCGCGAGGATCGACGCGCCGATCTCGATCGAGCCGATCGCACCGAGCGAGTGCCCGACCATGGACTTGATCGAGCTGATCGGGGTCCGGTAGGCGTGGTCGCCGAGGCTGTGCTTGAAGGCGGCGGTCTCGTGCCGGTCGTTCTGTTTGGTGCCGGAGCCGTGCGCGTTGATGTAGTCGATCTCATCGCCGTTCATCCGGGCCTCGTCGAGCGCCACCCGGATGGCCTCGGCCATCTCCAGGCCGTCCGGCCGCAGCCCGGTCATGTGGTAGGCGTTGCTGCGGGTGGCGTACCCGGCGATCTCGGCGTAGATCTGTGCGCCCCGGCGTACCGCCCGGTCGTGTTCCTCCAGGACGAAGACCGCGGCACCCTCGCCCAGCACGAATCCGTTGCGGGTGTTGTCGAACGGCCGGGAGGCCGACTGCGGGTCGTCGTGTCGGGGGGTGGTCGCCTTGATCGCATCGAAGCAGGCCATCGTGATCGGCGAGATCGGCGCGTCGGAGGAGCCGGCGACCATCGCGTCGACCGAGCCCTCCCGGATCAACTCGGCGGCGTAGCCGACCGAGTCGATGCCGGAGGTGCAGCCGGTGGAGACCACCCCGGTCGGACCCTGGGCGCCGATGGTCCAGGCCACCTCGGCCGCGAAGGAGCTCGGGACCAGGTAGTTGTAGAGGTGGGGTACGGCGTACCCGTGGTCGACCAGGTGCAGCCGGCCCCCGTCGCTGACCACCCGGTACTCCTCGTCCAGGCCCATGGTCGCGCCGACTGCACTGCCGATGGTGACGCCTACCCGGTAGGGGTTCAGTTCCTCGATCTCGATTCCGCTGTCCGCGACTGCACCTCGGGCGGCGACCACGGCGAACTGGGCCGCCCGGTCCATCCGGCGGGTCTCCTGCGGACTCAGTCCGTGTTCCTCCGGCACGAAGTCGATCTCCGCGGCGACCCGGGACCGGAACGGAGTCGGATCGAAGAAGCTGATCCGGCGGGTAGCGGTACGCCCGTCGGCCAGCAGCTCCCAGAACGCCTTGGTGCCCGTGCCGCCCGGGGCCAGTACCTCCACCCCGGTGATGACCACCCTGCGCCCGGTCATGCGGACGCTTCCCAGTGGTAGAACCTGGTGGCCATGGCGTCCGCCGGGGACCGCCAGGTCTTCGGGTCGTACGCCTCGATGTACGGCTTCAGGTCCTCGCTGATGGCGACGAACCGGGGGTCGGTCTTCGCCTTCTCGATGAGCTTGCCACCGTTGTCGGAATCGAATTCCTGGAGGTGGAAGTACAACCCCCGATAGGCGAACAACTGACGCCGCCGGGTACCCATGACGTGCGGCATCTCGGTCTCGTCGAATGCGCCGAACAGGGCGGCGACGTCGGCGCCGGCACTCGGTTCCATCCGGGCCACGATCAACGTGCTGTGCATTGCATTGTCCCTTCTCCGGTCGGAGTTACGACAGGGCCTTGATCTCGCAGATAGCGGTTCCGCTGGTCACCACGTGACCAATTTCGGCGGCCATCCCGACGATCGCGCCGGCCTTGTGTGCGTTGATCGTTTGTTCCATCTTCATGGCCTCCAGAACGACCAGCAGGTCGCCTTCCGCCACCGTCTGACCGTCCTGGACCGCGATCTTGACGATGGTTCCCTGCATCGGCGCGGTCACCGCGTCCCCGGACACCGCCGGCGCGGCCTTGCGGGTTGCCGGACGGGTGATCCGGGTGGCCCCCGCGACCGGTCGACTGGTCGGTACGCCCAGGTCCGGGGGGAGCGACACCTCGATCCGCTTGCCGCCGACCTCGACCACCACGGTCTCCCGGGCCCGGTCCTCGGGGGCACCCTCCTGATCGCCGACGAAGGGGGGAAGTTCGTTGACGAACTCGGTCTCGATCCAGCGGGTGTGCACCGCGAAGGGCTCGCCGGTGAAGGCCGGGTCGGTGACCACAACCCGATGGAACGGCAGGGTGGTGGCGATGCCCCCGACGGTCAGTTCGGCCAGGGCACGGGCGGCCCGGCGCAGCGCGTGGGTCCGGTCCGCCCCGGTGACGATCAGCTTGGCCAGCATCGAGTCCCAGGCGGGGCCGATCACCGACCCGACCTCCACCCCGGAGTCCAGTCGCACCCCGGGACCGGAGGGGTTGGTGACGGCGCCGACCGTGCCGGGGGCGGGCAGGAAGTTGCGGCCCGGATCCTCGGCGTTGATCCGGAACTCGATCGAGTGGCCGCGCACCGGAGGGTCGTCGTATCCGAGGGCCTCGCCGTCGGCGATCCGGAACTGCTCCCGGACCAGGTCGATGCCGGTCACCTCCTCGGTCACCGGGTGTTCCACCTGCAACCGGGTGTTGACCTCCAGGAAGGAGATGGTGCCGTCGGTGGCGACCAGGAACTCGCAGGTGCCGGCCCCGACATAGCCCGCCGCGGCGAGGATCGCCTTGGACGCGGTGTAGAGGCGCTCGTTCTGCTCGGCGGTCAGGAAGGGCGCCGGGGCCTCCTCGACCAGCTTCTGATGGCGCCGCTGCAACGAGCAGTCCCGGGTGGACACCACCACGACATGGCCGTACCGGTCGGCCAGGCACTGGGTCTCCACATGCCGGGGCCGGTCCAGGTAGCGCTCGACGAAGCATTCCCCGCGGCCGAACGCGCCCACGGCCTCACGGACCGCCGAGGCGTACAGCTCCGGGATCTCCTCCAGGATGCGGGCTACCTTGAGGCCCCGACCGCCCCCGCCGAAGGCCGCCTTGATGGCGATCGGCAGCCCGTGCTCGCGGGCGAAGGCGACCGCCTCCTCCGGCCCGGCGATCGGGTCCGGGGTGCCGGCGACCAGTGGCGCACCGACCCGCTGGGCGATCTGCCGGGCGGTCACCTTGTCACCCAGCGCCCGGATGGCGTGCGGGGGAGGCCCGATCCACACCAGGCCGGCGTCCAGCACCGCCTGGGCGAAGTCGGCGTTCTCGGACAGGAAGCCGTATCCCGGGTGCACCGCGTCCACGCCGGCGCGGGCGGCCACTTCCAGCAGCTTGGCGATGTCCAGGTAACTGGTGGCGGGGGTGTCGCCGCCGAGGGCGTACGCCTCGTCGGCGACCCGCACGTGTGGGGCGTCCCGGTCCGGATCGGCGTAGACCGCCACACTGGCCAGGCCGGTGTCGGAGCAGGCACGGGCGACGCGGACGGCGATTTCGCCGCGGTTGGCGATGAGCACCTTGCGCACGATGTGGCCTCCTGGTTCTGCATCCCGGCGTGCATCGGAAAGAGGAAACTCGGTCTGCTGTGGCCACGGACCATGCTTCTCGACGTGATTGCGGCGTTCAATACGGGGCGCGGCAGGATTGGGCCAGCTTCTTGCAGTCCCGGCGACATCGGTTGGCAGAAATGTCAGGCCGCAGACCGCGAATGTCAGGAGCGACCGGAGGAATGTCAGGCGAGCGTCAAGAATGTCGCCGGGAATTACATATCTGCTGGCGACGACTTGAATGACCGGGACGGATGGGTGAGCCTTCGGGATGACCCGGCCACCGAAACAGCAGGGAGTCGCGCATGTCCACGGTCGACACGGAACCTCTGACCGGCGCTCAGCCCACGGCGGCGGTCCACCGCAGCGAGGTGGCCGCCCTGCTGGACCGCTACCTGGTGGGGCTCGATTCCGCCGGGCCGGACTCGGCCGGACTGGACGACGCCTGGGCCGGGTCGCTGTTCACCGCCGAGGCCGTGGTCGAGTTCCCGGTCGGCCGACACCAGGGCCTCGACGGGCTGGCCGGTTTCCACCGCACCGCGATGGCGAAATTCGACCGTACCCAGCATCTGAACTCGCCGGCCGTGGTCGACCTGGACGGTGACCGGGCCCGGCTGCGGGCGAACTTGATCTCCACCCAGGTGCTGAGGTCGCAGGAACTGTTCGTCACCGGCACCGCAGCCGAGGGGGAGGCGGTGCTCACCGCCCAGGGATGGCGGTTGCGGTCGCTGTCCTTCCGGCTGATCTGGAAGACCGGTCAGCCTCCTCAGCCGGCCCAACCCCACTGACCGGGCCACGATCCGCCGATGCCGGGCTGTGGTCGGGGGTCGGCACCGGTTCGTGGTCATCCGCTACTCTATGGCCCGTAATCGGAACAATGCGAAGGGGCGCGATGCGTACTACCCCGCTGGGATCCACCGGCCTGACCGTTCCGATCCAGGGGCTGGGCTGCATGCGCCTCGGCGGGTCCCGTGCCCCGGCCGACGAGAGCGCCGGGGTGGCCCTGATCCATCGGGCCCTGGACCTGGGCGCCACCCTTCTGGACACTGCCGACCTGTACGGCGGCGGCCACAACGAGGTGCTGGTCGGGCAGGCGCTGCGGCAGCGCCGCGACGAGGCGATCCTGTGCACCAAGTTCGGTGTCGTACGCACCGCCCAGGGCCTGGGCGCCCGGGGCGACGCCGCGTACGTGCGGTCCGCCTGCGAGGCCAGTCTCAGCCGGCTGGGCACCGATGTGATCGACCTGTTCTACCTGCACGACCGGGACCACAGCGTGCCGATCGAGGAAACTGTGGGTGCGATGGCCGAGCTGGTCAAGGCCGGCAAGGTGCGGCACCTGGGGCTGTCCAACGTCGACGGTGAGGACATCCGGGCGGCGCACGCCGTCCACCCGATCGCCGCCCTCCAGTCGCAGTGGTCCCTGGTCAGTCGGGACATCGAGGAGGTCCTCCCGGTCTGCCGCGAACTCGGCGTCGGCGTGGTGCCCTACTGCCCGCAGGGCGCCGGCGGGCTCAACCTGGAGTCGTCCTCCCGCGCCCGCCCGCCGCACATCGGGGCGGTCTCCACCGACCTGGCCCAGGTGGTCCGCGACATCGCCGATCGGCACCAGGCCCGCCCCGGGCAGGTCGCCCTGGCCTGGGTGCAGCAGCAGGCCGAGGTGTGGCAGGTGCCGGTGGTGCCGATCCCGGGTACCACCCGGATCGCCCACCTGGAGGAGAACGTCGCCGCCACCGAACTGGTCCTCGACGCGGCTGACCTGGACCTGTTGGACCAGGTCAGCCGCGTCGTCTGAGCGGAACAGCGCTAGTGTGACGCGCCGCCGGTGGCCTGAACCTTACGCAGCACCACCGCGGCGATGACGGCGGTGATCCCCAGCATCACCGCGCTGACCACCGCTGCCAGCTGCACCCCGTCGGTGAAGGCGCTCCGGGCGCTCTCCAGCAGGGCCGGACCGACCTGGTCGGCCATCCCGTCGGCGCCGCCTAGGGTGGACCGGGCCGCCTCCGCCGCGTCGGCCGGCACCCCTTCCGGCGGCACCACCTCTCGCATCTGCTGGCGGTAGATGGCGGTGGTGATGCTGCCCAGCACGGCGATGCCCAGAGCGATGCCGAGTTCCTGGGAGGTTTCGGTGATCGCGGAGGCGGCACCGGTGCGCTCCGGCGGCGCCGCGGCCACCACGATGTCCACCCCCAGGGCCAGCACCGGCATGATGCCGCCGAACAGCAGCACCAGCCCGGCCACGACATACCCGATGTCCGAGTCGTCGTTGGCCTGACCGACCACCAGCAGTCCGATGGCGGCCACCGCCAGGCCCAGGGCGGTCTTGGTGCCCGGCCCGATCCGGCGCCCGACCATCGGGGTGACGATCGTGGTGACGATGCCGGTGAGCAGCGGCGGGAGCATCCACAGCCCGGCCTGGATCGGGGACTGGTCGGCGACCAGTTGGAGATACTGCGCGCTCAGGTAGCCCACCCCGCCGACCGCCACCGCGCCGATGGTCAGGGCGAGCACGGAGACGCTGGCGGTACGCAGCCGGAACAGGTCCAGGTCGAGCAGGGGATCGGCGATGGTCCGCTGCCGGTGCAGGAACAACGCGCCGAGGATGAGCCCGACCACGACCGTTACCAGCGGTACGACCCCGAATCCGTGCTCGGCGATCCGCTTGAGCCCGTACACCACGCTGAGGATCGACACCAGCGCGGTCAGGGCCCCGGGTAGATCCATCCGGCCGGGCTGGGGAGCGCGGTACTCCGGCAGCAGCACCGGCCCGAGCACGAGCAGCAGCACCATCACCGGTACACCGATCAGGAAGGTGGCCCCCCACCAGGCCACCTCCAGCAGGGCCCCGCCGATCAGCGGGCCGATCGCGGAGCCTGCCATGAAGCTCATGAACCAGATGGAGATGGCCGTGGTGCGCTGAGCCGGATCGTGGAACATGTTCCGGATCAGGGCCACGGTGGAGGGTGCCAGGGTGGCCCCGGCGATACCCAGCAGGGCCCGGGCGGCGATCAGCATCTCGGCGCTGGGCGAGAAGGCGGCCAGCACCGAGGCCACCCCGAAGGCGGCGGCGCCGATCAGCAGGAGCAGGCGACGGCCGATCCGGTCGCCGAGGGCCCCCATGGTGATGAGGAAACCGGCGATCAGGAAGCCGTAGATGTCGACGATCCACAACAGTTGTGAGGCGCTGGGCCGCAGGTCCGCGCTGATCGCCGGGGCGGCCAGGTGCAGCACCGTGAGGTCCATCGAGACGAGCAGGGCGGGTAGGGCGAGGATGGCCAGACCTAGCCATTCCCTGCGTCCGGCCCGTGCCGGGGTCACTGTGTCAGTTGCGCTCATGGCATCCCTCGGACGTGTGATCAGGCAGAGTTGTCATCGTCCGGCCGGACACGCCGTCCAGGGAGGCCGAGCTGAGCGTATCCCCCGTGGTGCCACCCTCGGCTGGCATACTGGCGGCATGGTGGCCGGCGAACTGGGTGCCTTTCTGCGCAGCCGAAGAGAGGCGGTGACCCCATCCCAGGTCGGGCTTCCGGTCAACTCAGGTAGACGTACCCCGGGACTGCGTCGTGCTGAACTCGCCACCCTCGCCGGGGTGAGTGTCGAGTATCTGGCGCGGCTGGAGCAGGGTCGGGACACCCGTCCCTCGGCCAAGGTCCTGCGGGCGCTGGCCCGGGCCCTGCTGCTCAGCGACGAGGACACCGAATACCTGCACCGGCTCGCCGCAGTCACCTCCGGCATCGAACTCGGTCCCCGTACCCGCGCGATCGTGCGTACCGTACGGCCGGCGGTCCGGGCCATGCTGCGCCAGCTCGAACCGGCCCCGAGCTTCGTGGTCAATCACCTGGGCGACCTGCTGGCCTGGACGGAGGCGTACGAGCGGCTGGTCGGCTCGCTGGGCATCCTCGACGGCGATCCGCCGAACGTGCTGTGGTTCACCTTCGTCGACGAGCGGGCCCGCACGGCGTACCCGGACTGGGAGACGGTGGCCGACGAACACGTAGCCGACCTCTACGAACTGCGCTGGGGCGATCCGGCGGTGGACGCCTTCGCCCAACGGCTGGCGGGTCGGGCCGGCGAGCCGTTCGTCGAGCGCTGGCAGCGGCGGCCCCTCGGCGGCCGACGGACCGGCATCCGTGAGCTGTCCCATCCCGAGGTGGGCACCCTGCGACTGTCCTTCGAGACTCTGCAACTGTCCGATCCGGAGCTGCGGCTGGTGGTCCTCCTGCCGGTGGATGAGGAGACCCGAATCGGCCTGGAGAAGCTCCAGATCGGCCTGGGGTCGTAGCCGACCGGCAGGGCTAGCCACGCAGCGCTGCTACGGTGTCGTCCCAGCCGACGCCGCGCCCGATGGCGCTTCGCAACCGGATCACCGCGCGCCGCTGGTTGAGGCCCAGGGCGCCGATCACCCGGTCGCCACGGCGGTACAGCGCGAGGAAGGACCCGCTGTCCGGACCACCCTGCACGAAGGCGACCTCCTCGCCGTCGGGCAGCCCGACGAACTGCACCCGGTCCGCGTTCCAGTCCGACCAGAAGTACGGCACGGTGGCACAGGGTCGGGGATCGCCCGGGGTCAACGCGTTGTGGGCCGCGACCGCCGCCTGCTCGGCCGCCGTGGTCCAGTTCTCCAGCCGCATGGCCTGCCCGAAGGCCGGGTTGAACCAGCGCACCACATCGCCGGCGGCGTACACCCCCTCGAAACCGGCGCAGAGGGTCTCGTCGCAGACCACCCCGGCGTCCAACTTCAACCCGGAGTCGACAAGCCAGTCGGTGGCCGGTACCGCGCCGATGCCGACCACGACCAGGTCGGCCGGTAGCTCCGTGCCGTCGGCCAGCCGCACCGCCCGGACCCGGTCCCCGCCGACGAGTTCCGCCACCTGCCCGCCGCACCGCAGATCCACGCCGTGCCGGCGGAGCACCTCGCCGAGAACCGGGCCGAGGTCGGCCCCGACCGCCCGGGACAGGGGTGCCGGTGCGGCCTCCACCACGGTCGCCGCGACCGACCGTCGCCGGGCGGCGCAGGCGATCTCGGCGCCGATGAACCCGGCCCCGACCACCACCATCCGGATGCCCGGCACCAACTGCGATCGGATCGCCCGCGCATCATCCAGCCCGCGCAGGGTGTGGACCCCGGCCATCCCGACCGTGCCGGGCAGCGGCCGGGCCTGCGCCCCGGTGGCCAGCACCAGCGCCTCGTACCGGATCGGGGCGCCGGCCACGGTGACCGTCCGTCCCTGCGGGTCCAGGGCCGTCGCCGGTGCGCCCAGCCGCAGGTCGACCCCGAGGTCGGTACGCAGCGACTCCGCGGTCCGGAAGTACGGCGGCTCGGGTTCCTCCGGGCCGTCCAGGAACTCCTTGGACAGCGGCGGCCGGTCGTACGGCAGATGGGGTTCGGCACCGATCAGGGTGACCGGCCCGGTGTAGCCCTTCAGCCGGGCCGCCTCGACGGCCCGCAGGCCGGCGAGGGACGCCCCGACAACGACGAGACCCGGGCTGTCCACTAGTGCTCGGGCAGGGAGAGCAGGCCGAGTTGGATGAGGAGGCTCATGTCGTCCGTGAGCCCCCACCGTTCGACCACCTGGCCGTCGACGAACCGGAAGATCTCCACCCCGCTGACCTTGAAGGCCCGGCCGGAGGGGCCCACCCCGTTGAAGTCGCCCTCGTGGGTACCGGACACGGTGAAGGCCATCGACACGTGGTCGTCGTCAGCGGTCAGGTGCCGCCGCTCAAGGCGCAGGTCCGGAAAGGCGGTACTGAGGGTACGGAAGAAGGCTAGGAACCCGGCACGGCCCGGTCCCTGCCCCGGGGCCGGGTCGTGGTCCACGGCCTCCTCGGCGAACAGCAGGTTCACCCCGGTCTCGACGTCACCGGCGTTGATCGCCTCGATCGCCTTGTCAAGGGTGGCCTCGTTGGTGGCGCGGGTCATCGGTCCTCCTCAGCCGACCTGGGCGGCCGGGGCCGCAGACCGGGAATGCACGGGCCGGTACGTGTTCGCCCGGCGTTCGGTGATGATGGTGTCGGTGAATGCCCGGATGCGCTGCACCTGCTCCGGACGCTGCGACTCGGGCAGGTGGTGGAAGGCGTCGTAGTGCTCCTTGCTCTCCCACTGGGCGTACAAGATGATGAAGGTCCCGTCGATGCCCCGGCAGATCGCGTGCGCGCGGTATCCCGGCACGGTCATCAGCCACTCGTCACGCTGCCCCAGGGCGTCCACCAGGGCCTGCTGGTTCTCCGGCGCACACTCCATCACGATGATCACGGTGTGGTCGTCGCGGTGCGGGCCGATCTCGATGTGGTCCTGGTCCTGGTGATGCTGAACGAAGACCGCCTCGGTCTTGAGCAGTCGTACCGAGGTGGCGATCTGCTGGAACAGCGGCACCACGCCCTGCTGGTACTTGGCCCCGGCGTAGCGTGCCTCCAGATCGGCCAGGCTGCGCCACTGCACGTAGTTCGCGGTACCGGGCGAGTCGACCGCCCCGTGCACGGTCGAGGAGACCCAGCCGGGGTAGTCGGCGCTGTCGACGATCGCCTTCATCTCGTCGACGATCCGCTCCTGCTCCTCGGCGTTGTCGCAGGTGAACATGTTGAAGACGGCCAGGTACCCGTCTCCGGCCCTGATGAACGGCATCTCGACTTTCCTCTCCTGGTGCCCTGAGGGCTCCGTTGCTCCCCGGCCCTCAGGCCCGGGTGGCCTCGACGACGCTGCACAGGCCCCCGCTGACGATTCGCGACAGCTTCAGCCCGACCTTCTGGAACAGCGCGTCGAACTGGGCGCCGCTGCGTTGGTGACCGCCACTGATCACGAGCATGTCCAGGTCCATCAGCTTCACCGTCAGTGAAGGGCTGGTGTCGTCCGGCAGCACCGCCTCGATCAGCAGCACCCGGGCGTCCGGGGCCATCACGTTGCGGATGTTGGTCAGGATCTGGCGGGAGGGCTCGTCGTCCCAGTCGTGGATGATGTTCGACAGCACGTACGCGTCGCCGTCGGCGGGTACCGCCTGGAAGAAGTCGCCGGCGACGAGTTCCGCCCGGTCGCGTACCCCGGCCCCCTCCAGGGGCGCCCCGGCCCCCTCGATGACCTCGGGTTGGTCGAACAACACTCCACGGGCGGTCGGCACGGCAGTGAGGACCTGCGCGAGCAGGGTGCCGTGACCGCCGCCGACATCGACGATCCGGCGAAAACCACTGAAGTCGTACGCGGCCACGGTCGGCGCGATCACCTGACGGGACAGTTCGGACATCGCGTTGTCGAAGATCTCGGCCACCTCCGGGTTGTCCCGGAAGTGCTCCCACACCTCGACCCCGTGCACGTCGACGAACGCCGGCTGGCCGGTACGCACGGTCTTCGCCAGGCCGTCCCAGGTGTGCCGGTCGGCCGGCAGGGCCACCCAGCGGGCGAAGTTGCGCAGCGAGTGCGGTGAGTCGCTGCGCAGCGCGTCGCCGACCTCGGTGAGGGCGAAGGTCCGACCGGGTGACTCCTGGAACAGGCCGGCGTCGGCGCAGGCCCGCAGCAGCCGGTACAGGGTCTGCTCGTGCGCGCCGACCGCCTCGGCGAGTTCCCGCACCGTCCGGGCACCGGAGCCCAGGTGGTCGGCCACCCCCAGCTCGGCGGCGGCGCTCACCGCCGAGGCCATCCAGCTGGCGGTGGCCAGTTTGAGCACCTGCATGGCCGGTGTGATGTCGCTGGTCTCGACCTGCATGACAGGTACGCCCTCCTTGTGTCGAGCTTCGATTGCGGGGTCGGGCCGGGCTCTGCCGTGGTTCGTGGCCCGGTTCCCGCCGGCGGCGCCCGGCGGGTCACCGGGGGGTCAGGAGTGGGTGAGTGAGGCACCCTGAGTGCTGGCGGCCCGCACCTGCGAGGTCGCTCCTCGGCCCTTGAGCAGGCGGCCGAGCAGCGCCGACTTCTGGCCGAGCAGACAGCCCAGGGCATGCCGGTAGATCATCGGTGGGGTCAGGCCCCGGACCCCGACCTCGATCCGGGCCGCCAGATCCTTGAGGTCCAGGGGGTCGGCCGCCACCCGGTGCCGGATCGCCAGCAGCGGCACGTACACGTTGCCGCGCTGGAAGATCAGGTCAGCCAGGGCCAGGGTGAGCAGGGTGTGCGGGACCGAGCCCTGCGGGAAGGACAACCCTCGACCGGCCATGGTCAACCGCATGTGGGCGGCCCGACCGGCGACCGGGCCGAGCACCTTGGACTCCCGGCAGATCGCATCCAGGGCGGTACGCAGTTCGGCGTACGCCTGCTGGTGACCGGCCACCGTCTCCGGGTCCATCGCCTCCAGGGCGTGTACCGAGATGTGCGCGCCGAGATTGTGATGGTGGGCGTACCGCAGCCGGGCCACATGCTCCGGGTCGGTCTCGTTGGCCCGCTGGTACACCTCGGCGTCGACCATCACCGCAGCCGCCGGCATGGTCATGTCGCTGATCGTCTTGCCCAGGCTGACCACGTCGGCCCGTCGCATCACGTCCTGGTGGGCCAGGTAGTGGGTGCCGCTGCGCCACCCGCCGGTGAGTACCTCGTCCACCCCGACCAGGTACCCGCGTTCCTCCCGCAGCCGGTCGATCGCGGCCAGCAGTTCGGTGGGCAGCATCTGGCAGGAGGCACCCTGGATCAACTCGAACCACACCAGGGCCAGGTCGTCCTCGCCGGCCACCCGCTCGAACTGGGCCACCGCGTCCGGCGCGAAGGGGTCCAGATAGACCAGCTTCGCGTAGTACGGCCGGAAGGCGTCCGCCACCGACTCCGTCTTCTGCGGGCCGTACTTGCTGAGGTTGAGCGAGAACAGGGTCTTGCCGCCGTAGTTGCCCCGGAAGGTCAGCACGGTCCGCCGGGACGGCCGGGCCAGGGCGGCCAGGGTCACCGCCAGGTGATTGCCGATGGCCCCGCTGACCGAGGGGAAGCCGTGGGCCAGCCCGGTCAACTCGGCCAGCTTCCGTTCCAGGTCGACGAAGTAGTCGTGGTCCGGGTCGTGCCGCTGGAGCACCTCGGGCACCAGGTCGGGCGGGTTGTGGCCGCGTAGGTTGCTGCCGAATCCGCCGGCACAGTCGATCACGTCTCGGCCCGCGCCGACGGTGAGCCGTCCTCCGGCGGCGCGGCGCACGTCCACATTCAGGTTGAAGGTCTTGGCCATGTCGGCGACGGTCGGGTTGATGTGCCGACCCCAGTACTCCACAGTGATCGCCGGATCGGCCTCGATCTCGGCCATCACCTTCCGGTGCCGATCACTGACCACCCCGGCCTGGTCCAGCACCTCCAGCACCAGTTCGGCGCAGACCACGTTGCCGCCGTAGGTGGAGGTGTGCGCGAAACAGTCGGTGTGGTTGCGCCAGATCTTCTGCGCCTCGTCGGCCATGGTCAGTGCGCCGAAGGGCACCTGCCGGTCGGCCAGGGTCTCGCCGAACACCACCGCGTCCGCCTCGACCGGGTTGGCGAAAGTGTCCGGCCCGGTCAACTCCAGGTCGATGCAGGACAGCACGACCATTCCGCCGCCCTGCCGACAGCCGCGCAGCAGCTCACGCAGCCGGGGGTCGGTCAGGTCGGTGTTCGGCTCCCGGAACACGATCACCCCCGCCCAGGGGGTACCCGGGTACCGGTGATCCGCCTCCTCGGCGCTCGCCGCGCTGACCACGTGTGGGATCAGCGCGGCGTCCGTACCCGTACCGAGGGGGTCCATGAAGTCCTGGTACCGCTGGCTCGGGTCGAGCAGCAGGACCCAGCCGCCGTCGTCCCGCCCGTCCCGGACGGCGGTGTGCCGAACCAGCTTGATCGCCGCGGACAGCGCCTCTAGGCCGGAACTGAGCAGATAGGTGACCCGTGGGCCGCGTGGCCCGACCGGCACCAGGTCGTCCAGCAGGTAGCCGAGCTTGGCCGCCGACGGGTTGACGTAGTTGCTCGCCATCAGGAAGTTGCAGCGCTGCTCCCGGTTGAGCCGGGCGATCAGGTCGAGGGTACGCGCGGACGCAGGACGGAACACCGATTGCGGTGCGCTGGCCGACATGGCGTCAGCCCTCCAGCTTGAGCGCGGCGACCGGACAGGTCAGTACGGCGTTCGTCCCCGGGGCTCGCTGTTCCTCGGGGATCTCCCGATCCTCGAAGTGGAAGACCAGGTCCCCCTCGTCGTCGATGAGGAACAGTTCCGGGGCGGCGCTCTCGCACACGCCGTGCCCCTCGCACCGGTCGCGGTCAACAGTTATGCGCATCAGGACCACCCTCGCCAAGTGGAAGTTCGGGAACTGTCAGGTGTGCAGCGTCGTGGGCAGCGCCGCCAGGCCGCGGATGGTGTTGTGGCGGCGCCAGGTCGCCTCCCCGACCTCGATGTGCTCGACCCGGGCGGCGAGTTCACGCAGCAGCGCGTGCGCCTCCAGCCGGGCCAGCCCCTGGCCGACGCAGCCGTGGATGCCGTGCCCGAAGGCCAGGTGGCTGGCCACGTTGTGTCGGGTGACGTCGAAGACGTCCGGATCGGTGAAGACCCGCTCGTCCCGGTTGGCCGAGGCGTACAGCAGGAACAGTCGGGCACCGGCCGGCAGGGTCGTACCGTCGGGCATCTCGTGGTCCTTGGTGACCAGCCGGCAGAACCCCCGGGCCGGGGTCTCCAGCCGGACCACCTCGTTGAACGCGGCCGTGATGAGCGAGGGGTCCTCACGGACCTTCCGCCACTGCTCCGGGTTGTTCCCGAACAGCCAGATGGCGCTGGCCAGGGCGCTGACCGTGGTGTCCAGCGACGGCACCAGGAAGTCGCCGAGCAGCACCGACAGCTTGTCGGCCTCGATCTCGCCGGAGTCGACCGCGGCCACCAGGTTGGCCCCCCAGCTGTCCGGTCGCAGGTTGCGCGTGGTGGCTAGCTGGTCGAGGAACTCCCACAGGTTCTTCAGCACCGGGAAGCCGGCCATGGTGCGCTCGTTCATCGGCCCCAGGGCGTTGAAGCCGGCGGAGGCCCAGGCGAGCAGGTTGCCGGTCTCGTCCTCGGGCCAGCCGAGCAGGTCCGGGACCATCGAGACGGGGAACTTCTGCGCGAATTCGGGGACCGCGTCGAAGGAGCCGCGCTCGACCAACTCCTCGACCAGCACCTTGGCCTTGTGCTGCACGTGATCCTGGTGCTGGCGCAGGGCCTTGGGGGTGAGTTGCCGCCCGATGACCCGGCGAAGTCGGTCGTGGTCCGGCGGGTCGCTGCCGATGGTGCCGCCGGCCATCACCCGGTTGAGTTCATCGCTCAGTCCGACCCCGGACCCGGAGGAGAAGGTCTCGTAGTCGTGCAGGGCGGCGTAGACATCGGCGTGCCGGCCCATCGCCCACACCTGGTACCTGCTCAACCAGACCGCCGAGCCGAGGTCCCGCAGCGCCTGGTAATTGTCGTACGGATCCAGCACGGATTCGTCGGAGTAAAGGTCGACGTCGGATGTGGGAGTTACGGTCGTGACAGTCACATCGAGCAGCCTTCCGGGTTATCGGACTACGGTGGCGGAACGCGCAATGCGAGACTTGAGAAATGAATAGGGGCGAAACGGTTGGCATACCGGCGGCGACCGATAGAATGTGCCGGTACCAGTTTTCGGGGGAGCCCTCGGGACGGTCAAGGCCGCGATCTTCAAGTCTTGGCGAACTTTCGTCGGGCCGATGTCAATTCCATGCCAGCGGTGCCGGTGGCGGTGTCAAGGTCGCCCTGTCAGTGCCAGTCTCAGCCGGGCCTGGTTCGACCCTGTAACCGGTCCGCAGAATGCGGGGGGCGAGGCGTGTAGGGGCAGGCTGATTGGTGCACGTCGCCAGCAGGGCCATATGAGGGGGACGACCATGTCAGGCAAAACGTTGAAACTAGCGATCATCGTCGGCAGTGTCCGGGAGGCCCGCTTCGGCCCGGTCGTCGCTAGCTGGATCGCCGAGCAGGCTCAGCAGCACGGCAAGTTCAAGGTGAACCTGATCGACCTGGCCGAGGTCGACCTGCCGCTCGTACTGGGGCCGGAGCCGCCGGCCATCGCCACCACGGACAGCCGGCCGGCCGCGATGCGCGAGCTCACCGCAGCGCTCGACGAGGCGGACGCCTTCATCGTCGTGACCCCGGAGTACAACCACAGCTTCCCGGCATCGATCAAAGCTCTGATCGACTGGCACTACACCGAATGGCGGGCCAAGCCGGTCGGGTTCGTCTCCTACGGCGGGATGTCCGGTGGCCTGCGGGCGGTCGAGCAACTCCGACTGATCTTCGCCGAGATGCACGCGGTAACCGTCCGCAACAGCGTCAGCTTCGCCAACTACTGGGAACTGTTCCAGGAGGACGGCACCCTGGTGGAGCCGGAGCCCACCCAGGTGGCCGCCAAGGAGCTGCTCGATCAGCTCGGCTGGTGGGGCGAGGCCCTGCTGGACGCGCGGACCGACAACCCGTACCAGCCGTGACCGGGCAGGTCGATCAGGCGATCGCCGCGCTGCGCACCGGGCAGCAGAGTCTCGTGCGGCTGACCGCGCCGATGGCGGAACCGGAACTCACCGGCCGGTCAGCGGCGAGCGAGTGGACGATCGCCGACGTGCTGAGCCACCTGGGTAGCGGTGCGGAGATCATGCTCGCCTGGTTGGAGGCCGCCCTGGGCGAGGCGGAGAAACCTGAGCCCGACTTCCGGGAGTCGGTCTGGGACCGGTGGAACGCCCGGACCCCCCAGGAGCAGGCGGACGAATTCGTCGCCTCCAACGAAGCCCTGGTGGGCCGGTTCGAAGGGCTCGACCGCTCGCAGCGTGATCACCTGCGGGTGGACCTGGGCTTCCTGCCCGAGCCGGTGGACGTGCTCACCCTGGCATCCCTGCGGCTCAACGAGTTCACCCTGCACGCCTGGGACATCGCGGTGGTGTCCGACCCCGCGGCCACCCTGGCGCCGGAGGCGGTGGACTTCCTCTTCGAGCCGCTGCGGTTGCTCATCGGCTGGATCGGGCGCACCGAGGCGCTCGACGCTGACCGCAGGGCGCTGACCGTCCGGACCACCGACCCGGATCGGCTGTTCGGCCTCGATCTGGGCGAGACGGTGAGCCTGGTGGACCCGCCTGCGGACTCCGCGCCGGTGTTGAGCATTCCGGCGGAGGCCTTTCTGCGGCTGACTGCCGGACGACTCGCACCGGAACACACCCCACCGGGGATCTCGCTCGACACCACCAGTCCGACCCTCGACGACCTGCGCAAGACGTTTCCGGGCTTCTGATACCGCGTACCCGTCCAGTGGTATTCGTCGCGCCGAAGCGATGGATGGTGCCCGAAGTGAAGCCATTACTTGTTGCGTGCCATGAGATCGGAGTGCCATGAGAATCGCCGTTGTGGGAGCGAATGGCCGGACCGGACGTCTGGTGGTCGAGCAGGCACTGGCCCGTGGGTACGGGGTCACCGCCCTGGCCCGCCAGCGGCAGCAACCCTCGTCGCGCGACGAGCGGTTGAGCGCCGTTGAGGTGGACGTGCTGAACCGGGACCGGGTGGTCGAGGCACTGTCCGGGGCGGACGCGGTCATCTCCGCGCTCGGTATCGGTACCTCACGTGCGGCGACGGTGACCTACTCACAGGGGACCGCCAACCTGCTGTACGCGATGGGCCTACAGGACGTCAAGCGCATCGTGGTGATCTCCGCCGCACCGGTCGGTCCCCGTGAGGACCACCCGGCCTTCGATCGGTATGTCGTCATGCCGATCCTGGAACGCTTCTTCGGGGCGACGTACCAGGACATGCGGCGGATGGAGGCGTTGCTGGCCGGCAGCAGCGTGGACTGGACCTCGCTGCGTCCGCCGCGGCTGCTGGAGAAGCCGCCGGTGGGCAGCTACCGAATCAGCTCCGGGCAGCCACTGCCGAAGGCCCGCACCCTGACCTACGCCGACCTGGCCACCTCGCTGATCGACACGGTGGACCGGGACGACCTGCGGCGCCGAACGGCGTACGTCGCCAACTGACCTTGCCTGCCCTCGCCCCGGCAGGGCCGGGTCGTGGCCGGCGGTCAGGCCGTCCGGGTGCCCGGTCGGGTCCGGCGGGGGTGTGCAGGCGATGGCGTGGCGTTGAATGGGGCGACCGTGTTGCGCAAATCCCACGCGAAGGAATGGCGGCTAACGGCAACCCTCAGCATCGGGTCGGACGTGCGCAACAGGGAATTTACATTGCGCTTGTAGTACGTATGTGTCAGTTGTCCTCGCCCGCCCGCGTATCAGCAGTTCAAGCGGAATCATTCGCCGCAGATCATCGATGCTGGGATTGTTGGATCAGGCAATGTCCGTTAATCGACAAACGTAATTGACAAGTTCCCGTTGTCGTCGGTACGGTCGGAGCAACTTCCACGAACCCTAGAATGACTTGGTTGAGGGAGAAATGCAGCACTCGTCGAACGGTCTCGAACTCGAAAAACGATGTGCATGTGGTGGGGAAACGCTGGTCCTGGCGGAGGGGGACCAGCCGGAGGGTCGGCGCGGTCTGGCCAGCCAAATGACTCATCGAAGAGTGCTGGTGGTGGAGAGCAACGTGGCCGAGGCCGAGACGCTGGCGCGCGGACTGCGCCGGCACGGTCATGAGGTGTCGAGTGTGGAGACCGGAGTGGCCGCCCTGCAGGCGTACGACGAGGCGGACATCGTGCTGCTCGACCTGGAGCTGCCGGATCTGGACGGGTTGGAGGTGTGCCGAGGCATCCGATCTGCCTGCGACACACCGATCATCGCCGTCACCGCCCGTGGCGCGGAACTCGACCGGGTGCTCGGGCTCCAGGCGGGCGCGGACGACTACCTGGTAAAGCCGTACGGATTCCGCGAACTGCTGGCCCGGATGGATGCGGTCATGCGCCGTCTCCGGTCCCGGTCCCAGGCCGCCCGCACGATCTGCCACGGGCCACTGGAGATCGACGTCAACGCCCGGCAGGTCCGGCTCGCCGGTCGCCGGGTAGACCTGACCCGCAAGGAGTTCGACCTGCTGCACCTGCTTGCCTCGCACCCGGACACGGTCATTCCGCGCAAGCGCCTGACCCTTGAGATCTGGGGTGACTCGTGGTCGCGGCGGACGGTCGACACGCATGTCGGCACGCTGCGGAGCAAGCTCGGCGCCAGTAGTTGGGTGATCACCGTACGGGGGGTCGGCTTCCGGTTCGGGCACGGATGACACCGGGTCGGCGTCGGCCGGAGCCGGCCGACGGCGCCGGATCGGTACGGGAGTCCCCCGGGGCGCCGGCCGGCACCGGCGCCCACTGGCGAGTCCTCGGCAGGAGGCTCAGACGGTGGCCAGGCCCAGCACGAGCGGAGCGGCGGAGAGCACGGTGAACACCGCCGGCATGGGGGCGTTCTTGGCGTCGTTGGCCCGCAGGTGAGAGATGACCGCACCGAGGAAGAACAGCACCACACCGATGGCTGCGGCGATGCCGAGGGGACGGATGAAGATCCCGATCAGCAGGCCGGCCGCACCGAGTAACTGGAGGGCCGCGAGCACCGGGAACATCCGCTCCGGAACCCCGACCCGCTCCAGGGTCTCGACCACGTCCTTCTGCCGGACCAGCTTGTTGCGCGCGGTGAACACCAGCAAGGCGGACACCAGGATCGCGGTGACAATGTAGGCAATGTTCATGACTCTCCATTATCGAGCGTTTTTGGTCGTTGAACCATATCAATAGTTAGCTTGGTTGGGTAGTACGGACCCTGTTACCGTGCTTGACATGGAAAGATCCGGCCGGGCCGACCCGACGAGCCGACTGAGCCTGCTGTTGGCCAAACGTGGCTCGCTCACCGACGCTCGGCTGCGCGCGGCGCTCGGCGCCAACCGACTGACCCCCCGGCACGCCATCGTGCTGACCTATCTGGAGTCCGAGCCGGCCTGTCAGCAGGTCCTGGTCGATCTGCTGGAGGTCGACCCGAGTGTGCTCGTGACGATCCTCAACGAGCTGGAGCACGCCGAGCTGATCTGCCGGCGTCGCGACCCCTCCGACCGGCGTCGGCACATCGTCGAGATCACCCCCAGCGGCGGTCGTACCCTGAAGACCCTGGACGCCACCTTCGCCGAGGTCGAGGACGAACTCTTCGCCAACCTCTCCCCGGTCGAGCGGGACACCCTGCGCGAACTGCTGCGCCGGGTGGCCGCCGGGTCCGATTGCCCCGGCAAGGGGCTCAAGGCCAAGCTGGGGGTGCTGCGGCGGTGACCCCCCGCACCGATCCGCCCGGACGACCAGGGCCGCGGATCGGTTAACCTGCCTGGCCATGGGGGCAGCCGAGGACCGTCTGGAACTGGTCGTCGACCCTGCCCGGCCCACCGGGCGGACCCTGCTGGCGGGTGGAGTCGAGCAGTCGTACGTGGATCTTGAAGATCCCGGGTACCTGCACTTCGAGTACGTCCGTCGGATGGCCGCAGTGGCCGATCTCGCCGTGCCTGGCGGGCAGCCGCTGGAGGTGCTGCACCTCGGGGGCGGTGCCCTGACCCTGCCCCGCTACCTGGCTGCCACCCGGCCCGGCTCGATCCAGACGGTCATCGAGCGGGATCCGGCGGTGGTCGACCTGGTGGCCCGGGAGTTACCCCCCACCCCGGCCGGGATCGAGGTCCGGGTAGCCGACGCCCGGGAGGCGGTCGTCGCCGCCCCTACCGAGGCGTACGACCTGGTGCTCGCCGACATCTACCGGGCGGCTCGGATGCCGCCGCATGTGACGACGACGGCGTTCGCCGCCGAGGTGGCCCGGGTGCTGCGACCGGACGGCATCTACCTGGTCAACGTGACCGACCTGCCGCCGCTGGTGCTCACCCGGGTGCAGGCGGCCACGCTGCGGGCGGTCTTCGCCGAGGTGTGTGTCGTCGCCGACCGACGGATGCTGCGTGGCCGGCGGTACGGCAACGTGGTGCTCGTGGCGGCGCTGCGCCCTGACCGACTACCCCTGGCGCGCCTGGCGGTACGGGCACTGCGTGATCCGCTGCCCGGCGGTCTGCTGCACGGTCCGGCGCTGGACACCTTCATCGCGGGTGCCCGGCCGCGTACCGACGACCCTGAGCAGTGATCTGTTCAGCTGTCGAGCAGCCCCGCATGGCCCGCCAGTGCTGCGGCTTGGGCCCGGTTGGAGACCCGCAACTTGCGCAGCAGTGCGGCGGACATCCGTTTCACGGTGCGGTCGGAGACGTGCATCTGGTCGGCGATCTCCAAGGTGCTGCAACCGGCGGCGATGGACCGCAGCAGGACGCGTTCCGCCTCGTCGAGGCTGACCGGCGGGAATCGGGCGGGTCGAAGCAACGCGCTCAGCAGGTGGGTGGGCAGCACCGCCCACCCCTGGAGGACGGCCAACAAGGGGGGTAGCAGGGTCTCCGGCTCGGCGCTCTTGGGCACGTACGCCTCCGCCCCGGCCTCCAGCGCCTGGAGCGGGGAACTCGTGTCGTCGGCGTCCGACATCGCCACCACCCGTACCTGGGGGGTGGTTCGCCGGATCGCGGCGATGGCCCGGACCCCACCCGGGGCCGGCAGGTGCAGGTCGACCAGGGCCAGGTCGGGTACGCAGCGGCGGACCAGCGAGGCCGCCGCCGCAGCGTCCGCGGTGGAACCCACCACCTGTGCCCGTCCATCCGTAGCGGCGGGAAGTAGCAGTTCGAGGCCGCGCGCGGAGATCGGCTGGCCGTCGATGACCACCACCCGGATGGGGGAACAGTGTGACATGTTCGCTCCTTCCCGGTTACCAGACCATCATGCGCATTCGCACCGAAGGTGAGGGGCCGTACCGACGGATTCCGGTGGCACCGGATGACCCGAGGGGGTCGCCGAATGGCCCATAAGGGTCAGCCTCCGGGGAAGTGCCCTGGCGTACCTGCTGCGGCCTGAAGCAGAGCATCGCCTGCGGGCCGTCCGCCGCCTGGAGGTGTCCCGTGACCGAAATCGTCCTGCGTCCGCTCGCCGACGCGTTCATGCAGGTGGGTGTCTACGTCGCCGTGATGGTGGCGCTCTTCGGCTGGCTGCGCTGGCGGTACGGGGACCGGGTCACCGACGGGTTGACCCGGCATCGCCGACTAGGACCCCTGGTCGGGGCGCTGCTGGGGGTGAGTCCGGGCTGCGGCGGCGCGATCATCCTGATGCCGCTGTACGCCCGGGGCAAGGTGTCCTTCGGTACGGTGATCGCCGCCCTGGTCGCGACCATGGGGGATTCCTCGTGGGTGGTGATGGCCTGGAATCCGATGTTCGCCCTCAAGATTCACACGCTGCTGTTCGCGGTCGGCCTGGTCACCGGGTACGTGGTGGACGCCCTCGGCATCGATCCGGCGCGGGGGGTACGCCGCAGGCCCGACGCGGTGCCCACCCCGGTCGGTGCTGCCGTGGTGCCCACCCCGGTGGGGTCGGCTCCGGCACCCGCGCCGGTGGGGTCCGCCGGGCCGGGGGGTGTCCTGGCCGCCGCAGCCGTACCCGACCTGGCCGGTTCGCGCCGGATGTTCGGCGGCGTGCTGTCGCAGGTGCCGGCCTCCACGGCCTTCTGGGGACTGACCGCGCCGGCCTTCGTCGTGTCGGTGCCGGTGCTGTTTCAACTGGTCGATCCGGCGGTGTTGACCCGGGCCCTCGGCGGTGTCGACCCGTACCTGGCCCTCGGTGTGCTCGGCACCATGCTGGCGACCCTGATCTTCGCCGCCGGTCGGGGGCGGCTGGCGGACGACAGCCTGGAGACCGCCCATCCCCGGTCGATCGGCGCGACCATGCGGCACAGCGCCCATGAGGCGTCCTTCATCACCGTCTGGGTGGCGGTGGCCTACCTGGCCTGGCAGGTGGTCACCAGCACCACCGGGTTCGACGGTTCGCAGATCGCCCTCGGCGGGCTGCTGGGAGTGCTGGTAGGTGCCGGCATCGGCCTGATCCCGGGCTGCGCGGTGCAGATCGTCTTCACCGGCCTGTACGTCAGCGGCGGGCTGCCGCTGCCGACCCTGGTGGCCAACGCGATCAGCCAGGACGGCGACGCCTTGATCCCGCTCGCCGCCCTGCGGCGGCACTCCGCGCTGATGGCCACCGTCATCACCACCATTCCGGCGGTGGCGGTCGGGTCGGCCCTGCTGCTCCTGCTCTGACCCGGGTCGCTGAGCCCGCGGGTCAGACCTGCGGGCTCAGCCCCAGGTACGGGCCGAGCAGTCGACGTAACCGGGCCAGGGTGTCGCCGGCGACCTCCGTCGCCTGGGTCCGGGGGGTGGAGCCGACCTCCTGGCAGGCGCGCACGATGAGGGAGTCGATGAGCTTGGCCATGATCTCCGGCTCCGGCTCGCCCAGGTCGGTGAGCGCCTGCCGCAGGGGCCCCTGGAGTTGGGCGTGGAACTGCTCGATCGGGCCCTGCAACAGGCGCGGCTCCACCGCCCGGGTCAGGGCCCGGGCCACCGCCTGCTCGGGGCCGGCGAACAGTTCGACATTCGCCACCACGTACGCCCACACCCGTGAGGCCGCGGTCGGCTCCGCCGCCACCCGCGCCAGGACCCGACCGGCCCAGGCCGGGAACACGTCCGCCACGACGGCGGCGAGAAGTTCCTCCGCAGAGGCGAAGTACTGGTAGACACTGGTACGGGCCAGCCCGGCGTGCCGCCCGACCGCCGCCATGGAGGGCGCCTGCCCGGTCTCCGCGAGCAGGGCGCGTGCGGCGTCCAGTAGGGCCCGCCGTTGCCGGGCGTGGTGCTCGGCGACGCTGGCCGCCTGAATCCGCGGCACGCGCTCCTCCTCGTCGGCAGTTGATCGGGTGGGTGAGGGTCAGACCGCGGCGGTGTTCTCGGCGGGCTGTAGCCTGCCGTCGATCATCTCAAGCACCCGGTCGCAGTGGTGCAGCACCTCGTGGTCGTGGGTGACCATGACGGTGGCCACCCCGTGGTCGTGCGCCTCCCGGGCCAGCAGGGCGACGACGTCCTGGCTGCGCTGACGGTCCAGCGCCGCGGTCGGCTCGTCCACCAGGAGCAGCTGCGGGCGGGTGACGAGGGCCCGGGCGATGCCCACCCGCTGCCGCTCACCGCCGGAGAGCTGGTGGGGCCGCCGGTCCGCCTTGTGTGACATGCCGACCTCGGCCAGCAGCTCCCGCGGATCGCGGGGGTTGGCCACCTTGCCGAAGGTCAGCGGCAGCCGTACCTGGTCGAGGCTGGTCAGGGAGGGGATCAGGTTGCCGCTCTGGAACACGAAGCCGATCCGCTCGCGACGGATCGCGGTCAGCCGGCGCGGGGACTGCGTGCTGAGGTCCAGGTCGTCGAGCTTGATCGTGCCCGAGGTGGGGCTGATCAGGGCCCCGCAGACCGCCAGCAGGCTGGACTTGCCCGCGCCGGAGGGGCCGACGATGGCGACCATCTCTCCGGCGGCGACATCCAGGTTGACCTTGTCGAGGGCGGTGACGGTGTCTTCGCCGTCGCCGTGGACCAGGGTGACGTCGGACAGGGACAGGACGGCGGTCATCGGTTGCCTCCGAGCGCGGTGAGCGGGTCGACGCGAGTGATGCGCAGGACGGCCACGGTGGCACCGACGACGCCCAGGACGAGCAGCAGCACGGTGGCCACGGCGATGGGAGCGGCCTCCAGCGCGAACGGCATGGGGGTGGCCGAGATGGCGGCTCCGGCTGCCACGCCGATGCCGACGCCGACCCCGGCGGAGAGGACGAGGAGCACCACCGACTGCATCAGGCTGTCCCGAAGGAGGTAGCGGGTGCTGGCACCGAGGGCCCGGATCACGGCGATCTCCTGCTTGCGTTGCACGGTGAGCACCGTGAAGAACGCGCCCACCACGAGGGCCGAGATGGCGTAGAGGAAGACCTGGATCAACTGGAGGGTGGAGGTCTCGGCGGTGTAGCCCGGCGAGGCACCGAAGGACTGCTCCAGGGTCATCGAGGTGGTGCCGGCGGCCTTGTCCCCGGCCGACAGATCGACGTCGGCGCCGTCAGCGCCGCGGACCGCGACCGCGGTGATCTCGTTGTAGATGCGATCCGGGGCGGCGTCACCTGCCCGGACCCCGGCCTTCACCTCCTGCCAGGTACGCAGCGGAAGGTAGCCGATGTCGACATGGCCGAAGGTGTGCTGGTCGGCGAGGATGCCTACCACCTTCAGGGGGGTGCCGGCGGGGTCCAGGGTGATGGTGTCGCCGACCGAGACGCCCAGTTCGGCGGCGGTTCCGCTGATCACCACCTCGCCTTCACCGGCCAGGCGCTGGCCCTCGGCCACGGCCGGGTCCAGGAAGGAACCGACCTCGACCCCGAAGAGGGCCAGGTCGACCTCGACCCCCTGGTTGGTCCGGCCGTTGGCCAGGGTGTTGCCCAGCGGTGCCGCCTCGGCAACACCCTCCTGGGCCGCCCAGGTGTCCACGGCGCTGGTCTCCACGACGCTGCGTGAGAAGGCCGAGTCCTTGGCGACCTCGTGCTGGAAGGCCAGCGAGGTTACCGGGAGGCGTTTCAGGCCGGAGACTCCGTCGTTGACCAACCCGACCGAGAGTCCGCTCAACAGCACGGTGAGAATCGCGATGAGGGCGACGACGACGCCCATCAGGGCGAATCGTCCACGGGCGAAAGTAAGTTCGCGTATGGCGAGGAACATGGGCTCACCGAATCCGATAGGTAGCCGACAGCATGTCGACAAAGATACCGACACCCCTGTCGGTATCTTTGGGTCAGACCCCGCTTTGTGAAGCAACTCACCGAAATTGGGGCTTGCCCTCGGTGCTCCTGTCTGCTGCTCCTAGGTCAGGGCAGAATCAGCCCTCCTGGCGCCGCAACCCTCGTGGGCGCCGATGTTAGCGTCCTCATCCGCCTGCCACGGGGTGGTCCTTCCCTCGGCCGGACGGGCGGGCCGGTGGCGCCGATGCGGTGACGATCAGCGGCTGGCGGGGTGGTCGGCGCCCGTGTCAGGTGAATCGATGAAACTGGGAAGTTACGACTTGACGAACGGCATGTTATCGCCCACATTCGATGTTCAAGGGTGACGACGCCGGAGGCTGGCCGGGCAGGTCTGTTGCGTCCGATCTTGGTTGCGGCGTGCGCCAGGGCATGCGGACGCCGGTGTTAGCGCTAACACCATCGGTCTGTCGATGGACTGTGTGCATCGCGGTGCACCCCTGCCGGGTGGGCCGTTCGGGTCCTGGTCATCTTGAAGGAGGAACATGTCTACCTTGGGTAGATCGTCATTGCTTGCGCCACCCCCGGGTCGGAGTCGACGGCGGCTGCTGCGCATGGCCGCGGCCGGCGTGGCGGCGCTGATGGGCGGTGTCGCCGCCGTGGCGGTGGTGTCGACCCCGGCCGCTGCGGCGACGGTCGACACGAACGCGTGGTACGTGCTGCTCAACCGCAACAGTGGCAAGGCCCTGGACGTCTACAACCTGGCCACCAGCGACGGCGCGCGGATCACCCAGTGGACGCGCAACAACGGCAACCAGCAGCAGTGGCAGTTCGTCGACTCGGGTGGTGGCTACTACCGGCTGAAGTCGCGGCTGTCCGGCAAGGTGCTCGACATCTACAACTGGTCGACCGCCAACGGTGGCAGCATCGTGCAGTGGACCGACCACAACGGGACGAACCAGCAGTTCCGGTTGGCCGACTCCGACGGTGGCCACGTGCGGCTGATCAGCCGACACAGCAACAAGGCCGTGGAGGTGCAGGGCGCCTCGACCGCCGACGGCGGCAACATCGTGCAGTACGACGACTGGAACGGCGCCAACCAGCAGTGGCAGCTCGTCCGCGTCGACGGGGGCAACAACCCCGACCCGACCCCCACCACCCCGCCGCCGACCGGCACCTGCAACCTGCCGTCGTCGTACCGGTGGTCCTCGACGGGTGCCTTGGCGCAGCCTCGGGCGGGTTGGGTGTCGTTGAAGGACTTCACCCACGCCCCGTACAACGGTCAGCACCTGGTCTACGCCACCACCCATGACACGGGTACGACGTGGGGTTCGATGAACTTCGGTCTGTTCTCGAACTGGAACCAGATGGGTTCGGCCAGCCAGAACCAGATGCCGTTCGCGGCGGTCGCTCCCTCGTTGTTCTACTTCGCCCCGCGCAACATCTGGGTCCTGGCCTACCAGTGGGGTGGGCCGGCGTTCTCGTACCGGACCTCGACGAACCCGACGAATGTGAACAGTTGGTCGTCGGCGCAGACGTTGTTCACCGGGTCGATCTCGAACTCGGGTACCGGGCCGATCGATCAGGCGTTGATCGGTGACGACCAGAACATGTATCTGTTCTTCGCCGGGGACAACGGTCGGATCTACCGGGCGAGCATGCCGATCGGGAACTTCCCGGGCAGCTTCGGGTCGAACTACACCACGATCATGACCGACACCACGAACAACCTGTTCGAGGGTGTGCAGGTGTACAAGCTTCAGGGCCAGAACCGGTACCTGATGATCGTCGAGGCCATCGGTTCGCAGGGCCGCTACTTCCGGTCCTTCACCGCCACCAGCCTCGGCGGCACCTGGACCCCCCAGGCCACCAGCGAGAGCAACCCCTTCGCCGGTAAGGCCAACAGCAACGCCACCTGGACCAACGACATCAGCCACGGCGAGCTCATCCGCAGCAACGCCGACCAGACCATGACCATCGACCCCTGCAACCTGCAACTGCTCTACCAGGGCCGAGCCCCCAACTCCGGCGGCGACTACGGCCTGCTGCCCTACCGTCCGGGCGTACTGACCCTGCAACGCTGACCGGATGACAGCGGATGGCCTCGCCGGTGGAACGGCGAGGCCACCCCTGGCGCCCCCCAGGCCCGGTCAGCACCGCTGCGACCCCAGCGGACCGCCCGCCGCACCCATTCCACTGGATAGACCTCTGTCGTTTGACGTATGACGTATTGATAGTTAACTTTCGATGGCTGGATTGCCCGGCCGGCGCCACCACCGGATGCCGGCCCGGCCGGGCACCCTCGGGCGCACGCCCCGAGTGAAACCCCGATCGAAGGAGTCGGCCATGAAGGTCATCGGTGAGGCCCGTCCCGCCTCTCCACCGCGCCGGAGATGGCGGTCAGGACTGGCGGCGTTGTCCGCCGCCGTCCTGGCCGCCGGCACCCTCGTCGCGGTGCACGCCACCCCGGCCGCCGCGGCCACGGTGGACACCAACGCCTGGTACGTCCTGGTGAACCGCAACAGCGGCAAAGCCCTGGACCTGTACGCCTCGTCGACCGCCGACGGCGCCCGGATCAGCCAGTGGACCCGCAACAACGGCGCCAACCAGCAGTGGCAGTTCGTGGACTCCGGGGGCGGGTTCTACCGGCTCAAGTCCCGGCACTCCGGCAAGGTCCTGGACGTCTACAACTGGTCGACCGCCGACGGGGCCGCGATCGTGCAGTGGACCGATCACAACGGGACCAACCAGCAGTTCCGGCTGGCCGACTCCGACGGCGGTCACGTCCGGCTGGTCAGCCGGCACAGCAACAAGGCCGTGGAGGTGCAGGGGGCCTCGACCGCCGACGGCGGCAACATCGTGCAGTACGCCGACTGGAACGGCACCAACCAGCAGTGGCAGCTCGTCCGGGTCGACGGCGGGGGAACCACCCCACCACCGCCCACCGGCGGCACGGGCTGCGGCAAGGCGCCCACCCTGTCCAGCGGCACCCACACGATCTCCAGCGGCGGCAAGAGTCGGTCGTTCATCCTGCGGGTACCGGCCAACTACAACCAGAACAACCCCTACCGGTTGATCTTCGGGTTCCACTGGCGTGGTGGCACCATGCAGGACGTCTCCTCGGGTGGGACCAGCGGCGCCGCCTGGTCGTACTACGGTCAGCAGGAGCAGTCGAACAACACCGCGATCCTGGTGGCACCGCAGGGGCTCGGCAACGGGTGGGGCAACGCCGGCGGCGAGGACGTCGTCTTCGTCGACGACATGATCCGGCGGATCGAGAGCAGCCTCTGCGTCAACCCGAGGCAGCGCTTCGCCCTCGGCTTCAGTTGGGGCGGCGGCATGAGCTACGCCCTGGCCTGTGCCCGGGCCGACGTCTTCCGGGCGGTCGCGGTGATCGCCGGTGGGCAGATCAGCGGCTGTGCCGGTGGTAACCAGCCGATCGCCTACTTCGGGTTGCACGGCATCTCCGACAACGTGCTGAGCATCGGCCAGGGACGGTCGCTACGCGACACCTTCGTCCGCAACAACGGTTGCAACGCCCAGAACCCGCCGGAGCCGGGAGCGGGCAGCCGTACCCACATCACCACCGCCTACTCGGGTTGCCGGGCGGGCTACCCGGTGCAGTGGGCCGCCTTCGACAACGGGCACATGCCCGGCCCGGTGGACGGCACGTACGCCGAAAGCGGGGTCACCACCTGGACCAAGGGTGAGATCTGGCGGTTCTTCGCCCAGTTCTCCTGACCCGCGCCGGTCAGCCGTCGCCACCCGTACGACACCGGGTGGCGGCGGCCCGGCGGGTGGTCATCGCTGAAGGCGGGTCGCCTTGCCGGAGCCCTTGCGGCGGACCAGCCACGCCTCGGTGATGTGGGTGAACATCGCCTCGGCGGCCCCCTCGGGATCGCGGGCGGCGATCCGTTCGTAGATGCGGCGGTGCCCCCGATTGGAGGCCACACACAGTGAACGCTGGGTCCGACCCAGGTAGCGCGCGGTGTTGACCACCTGGCTCTCCAACGACCGTACGACCCCACGGGCGATGCGGTTGCCGGAGGCCTGCATCACCACGTCGTGGAAGGCCCGGTCGTGGTCGTGATAGGCGACCTGGTCGTCGACCAGCTCATCCATCCGGTCCACCAGGGCGCGGAGCCGGTCGAGGGTCTCCGGGTCGGCCAGTCGGGCGGCGACATGAGCCATGTCCGATTCCAGCAGCCGCCGGGTGACCACGAGGTCGTCCAGGATGGCCAGGCTGTCGTCCTCGGCGATGGTGGCCGCCAGCACGAGTTCGTCCAGCATGTCCCACATCGACTGGGGGGTGACCATGGTGCCGGCACCCTGACGGACCTGCACCAGGCCCTTCTCCTGGAGGATCTTGACCGCCTCCCGGACGACCGTCCGGCTCACCGAGAAGGTCTCGCAGAGCACCGGTTCGGGCGGCAGGGCCGTGCCGGAGGGGTGTACCCCACGGACGATGCGTTGCACCAACTCGGCAGTGACCGCCCTGGCGAGGTTCGTGGGTCGCCGGACCCAGGCCGGGCTGGCCAGGCCGTCAAGGGTCGTCTCCTGCGGTGGCGTCATGTCCCCTCCGATTTGCTCTGCCGTGGCACGACGTCCGAGGAGATCAGTGTACGTCTCGCCAGTTGACCGTCAGACGTCATACGAGTTACGTTCCATCGATCGATTGTCGGCATGGCGGCCGGTCCGCCGGCCCTCCCCGTGCAGAGGTGAACAACGATGAAACAGCGCGCGTTATGGTCGGCCGCCCTCGTTGTCGGACTGGTGACGATGGCGGGCTGCGGAAGCGCCGGCGGGCCGGGCAACTCCTCCGGCGGCTCGGCGGACAGGCTGGTGGTGTGGGACTGGAAGTCCGGCGAGGCATCCGCCGCCCAGTACCTCGACAAGGCCAAGGCCGACTTCGCCCGCAAGCACCCCGGGGTGAGCGTGGAGTTCGTCGCGCAGCCCTTCGACCAGTACTACACCCTGCTCGGTGCGGCGATCCAGGCCGGCAGGGGCCCGGACGTCATGCTGTTCAACGGCGGCGGTCAGATCCGGGACCGGGTCGACGCCCTGGTGCCACTGGACGAGCAGGTGGCCGAGGACAAGCAGCGACTGGCCGGCTGGGAGGCCTTCACCGCCGACGGCAGGACCTACGCCGCCCCGGTCACCCTCCAGGGCCACCCCATCTACTACA
The DNA here is from genome assembly GCF_049844505.1 of Micromonospora sp. DT229. Classification (NCBI taxonomy): domain Bacteria; kingdom Bacillati; phylum Actinomycetota; class Actinomycetes; order Micromonosporales; family Micromonosporaceae; genus Micromonospora; species Micromonospora sp. DT229. The sequence goes on from NZ_JBNCLD010000008.1 coordinate 60,666, forward strand.
ACAAGGCCCTCTACACCAAGGCCGGGCTGGACCCGGCGACCCCGGCCACCACCTGGAGCAGGTTCCTCGCCGACTGCGCGGCCATCACCCGGGCCGGGGCCAAGTGCTTCGCCCTGGGCAACAAGGAGGGTGCCGGCATCCAGTTCTGGCTCTCGGCCCTGGGCTCCGGCATCCTGACCGCCCAGGAGTACGACGACTGGATCGCCGGCAAGCGGGACTGGAACTCGCCGAACGTCAAGCGGGTCTTCGCCCTCTGGCAGGAGGCAGGCAAGGCGGGCCTGAACAACGACGGGGCCAACTCCACCGCCATGTTCAACGACTCCTTCGCGATCTTCCAGTCCGGTAAGGCGGCCCACATCATCGGGCTGATGTCCGACGTGGGGCACTGGAAGGACTTCAACGAGTTCCTCACCCCCGACGACCTCGGGGTGATGAGCGCCCCGGTGGTCACCGAGGGCACCACCCCCAGCCTGGCCTACGACGGCGGCATCGGGTACGCGGTCGCCAAGTGGACGAAGGACCCCGAGGTGGCCGCCGACCTGGTGCGCTCCCTGACCTCGACCGAGGCGCTCAAGGCCTTCTACGCCGACGCCGGGGCGATCGCCGCCGACACCACCATCGACGTCTCCCAGGGCGGCCCGGCCGTCGCCGGCATCGTCTCGGCCCTGCGCGGTGGCAAGCCGGCCCTGCACGTGGCGCTCTCCTCCAAGACCATCGACCTGATGGGACGGCTCTCCCAGCAACTGCTCAGCGGCTCGATCACCGTGGACGAGGTGGTGAAGCAGCTGGCCGCCTCCGACCAGGCGGGCTGAGCGGGTGCCGATCGGAAGGACGCAGCCGTCGGTCCGTCCGGTGAGATCCGGACGGGCCGACCCGGCGGCGACCGACACCTCACGTCGTCGGGTCCGGCGCGGCGCCTCGGGCCGACCGCGCGGCGAGCGCCTGGCCCCCTACCTCCTGGTCGCCCCGGCCGTGCTGATCATCGTGGTGCTGCGGCTGTATCCGCTGGTGCTGGGGGTCAACTTCTCCTTCACCGGCGACGGGGTGCGCAACGGCACAGCGGTGGGCCTGGACAACTATCGGGAGTTGCTGGCGGATCCGCTGTTCCGTACCGCCCTGGGCAATGTCGGGTGGCTGGTGCTGCTGCTGCCGGTGGCGGTGGCCATCCCCGGGCTGCTGGCCACCTTCATCTACCTGCGCGTACCGGGTCACCGGGTGTACCGCAGCGTCTACTTCTTCCCCGCGGTGCTCTCCCCGGTCATCGTCGGGGCGATCTTCAACCTGCTGCTCGCCTTCGACGGCCCCCTCAACACAGTCCTCGGCTCGGTAGGTGTCCCGCCGACCGACTGGCTGGGTGACCCGGACATCGCCAAGTTCGTGGTGGTCGGCGTGCATGTCTGGGCCACGTTCGGCATGTCCCTGGTGGTCTTCCTGGCCGGTTTCGCGACGCTGGACAGTGCCCTGCTGGACGCGGCCCGGGTGGACGGGGCCTCCCTGCCCCAGGTCATCCGGCACGTCATCGTCCCGGGGCTGTCCCGGACCATCCAGTTCGTCTTCGTGACCACGATGATCGGGATGCTGACCTCGATGTTCGGTCTGCTGTACGTGATGACCAGTGGCGGCCCGGAGGGCTCCACCTACCTGCCGGAGTACTACATCTGGATCCAGCAGGGCCAGATGAACCGCCCCGCCCTGGCCTCGGCCGCCTCGACCGCGCTCTTCGTGATCATGCTCGTGGTGGGGCTGTTGCAGATCCACCTGCTCAGGCGGGCCGGGAAGGAGAGCTGATGTCCCACCTGCGTGGGCGGTGGCTGATCGCCCTGCCGATGTCCCTGCTGGCCCTGGCGACGATCTACCCCCTGCTGTTCACCGTCAACGTCGCGATGAAGACCCGCCGGGACTACATCCTGGACCGGTTCGCCCTGGCCGACGCCCTGCGCTGGGACAACATCGTCACGGCCTGGACCAGCGTGGGGATGGGGCGGTACTTCGTCAACTCGCTGGTCGTGGTGACCTTCTCGGTGCTCCTGCTGCTGCTGTTCGGCTCGATGGCCGGCTTCGCCCTGAGCCAGCTGCGGTTCCGGGGATCCTCGGCGCTGTTCCTGGGCTGCCTGGCGGGCCTGTTCGTACCCTTCCAAGTGATCATGGTGCCGCTGGCCCGGATCATGGCGGACACCGCCCTGATCGACACCTACCCCGGGCTGATCCTGGTCTACGTCGCCCAGTTCCTGCCCTTCACGGTCTTCCTGATGACCAGCTACTACCGGACCATCCCGTCGGAGATCATCGACGCGGCCCGGATCGACGGCAACAGCAGCTACGGGGTGTACCGCCGGATCATGATTCCCCTGGGCACCCCGGCCCTGCTGTCGGTCGGCATCCTCAACGCCCTGTTCTGCTGGAACGACGTCCTCATGTCGCTGGTGATGATGCCCTCGGCCGAGCACCGCACCCTCATGGTCGGAGTGACCTCGCTGCGGGGGCAGTACTCCGACGACATCCCCACCTTCGCCTCCGGCGTACTGATCGCCGCCATCCCCGTCCTGGTGGTCTACCTCTTCCTCCAGCGTCAGATCGCCGACGGTGTCGCCGCCGGCTCCACGAAGGGTTGACATGCGGATCACCGGATATCGGACCCTGACCACCGTCCAGGAATGGGGGCGTCCGGTGGGCGACGCCAACGGCGTCTTCGCCGACGGGGTGGTCCCGGTGCCGATCGTCGTCGTCGACACCGACGAGGGCATCCGCGGAGTGGGCATCGGCCCGTCCGTGGAGATCGAACGGATCTTCGCGGCGATCGACGGCGAGGACCCCCGCGCCGTCACCGCGCTCTACGACCGGATGCTGCGGCACACCTTCAAGGCCGGGCACGCGGGCCCGGTCTTCGGCACCATCGGCGCGCTCGACACCGCCCTGTGGGACATCAAGGCGCAGGCCGCCGGTGAGCCGCTGTGGCGGCTGCTCGGCGGCCGTGACCGGCGGGTCCCGGCCTACGCGTCCGGTCTCGACATCGGCCTCACCGACGACGAACTGGTCATGGCATACCAGGAGTACGCCCAGTACGGTCTACGGGCCGCCAAACTCAAGGGCGGCCTGGACATCGAGCGCGACCTGCACCGGCTGTGCCTGATCAGGGACGTGCTGACCGAAGCAGGTCAGGGCGGCAGGCCGGGTCTCATGCTCGACGTCAACGAGGCGTGGACCCGCAAACAGGCGGTCCGACACGTCAGCGAGATCGAACGTGTGCTGGACCTGATCTGGATCGAGGAACCCGTCCGACGCTGGGACGCCGAAGGTCTCGCCACGGTCGGCAGGGGCATCCGCGCCTCGGTCGCCACCGGCGAAAACCTCACCGGGCTCGAACAGTACCGCCCGTTGATCGCCACCGGCGCGATCGACATCGTCCAGACGGCCGCCGTCTGGGGTGTCACGCACTTCCTGCGGGCCTCGGCCCTGGCCCACGCGCACGACCTGCCGATCAGCCCGATCGGCAACAGCCCGGTCGGGCTGCTGCACGCGGCGACCTCGGTGCCGAACCACCTGACCAGCGAGCTGCAGGATCTGCGTCCACCGGTCGGCCTCACCGTCGACCTGCACGTCGAGGACGGTGCCTTCGTCCTCGGCGACTCGCCGGGGCTCGGCATCCACGTCGACGAACAGCGCATCTCCGCCGCCGACCGGCGTCTGCCGCCGTCGGCGTCCGAGGGCCCGCACGTACGCCCGGAGCGAGCCGGCCGCCGCCTGTTGGCGGAGGCCGACGGGGTACCTCCCAACCGGCGGTGGACCGTCGCGGCACCCACCCCAGCGTCCCGTGACAACCACGAGCCCGACGGACAGATCCACCGGACGGTGGCGTCATGAGGGTCCGGCCACTTTCCCTGAACCTGTCGTAGGAGGTTGAATCGGCGGGGTTCGTATTGTGGGAAACTCTTACCGGATAGTGGGATGGGTTGGTTAGGGTTGCGGTAGTCGATCGAGGGGATTCGCGCATGCCAGCCGCACCGAACGTCTACACCCACGGACATCACGAGTCGGTGCTGCGCTCACACCGGTGGCGTACCGCCGAGAACTCGGCGGCATACCTGCTGCCGCACCTCGCGCCGGGCTCGTCGGTGCTCGATGTCGGCTGCGGACCGGGCACCATCACCGTCGACCTGGCCGCCCGCGTGGCACCCGGACGAGTCACCGCCGTCGAGATCACCGACGACGCACTCCAACTCGCCCGCACGGAGGCCGAGGCCCGTGGTCAGGGCAACATCGACTTCGCGGTCGCCGACGTGCACGCGCTGGACCTCTCCGACGGTACGTTCGACGTCGTCCACGCCCACCAGGTGCTTCAGCATGTCGCCGATCCGATCCAGGCGCTGCGCGAGATGCGCCGGGTCTGCCGTCCCGGTGGAATCGTCGCCGCGCGGGACAGCGACTATGCGGCGTTCACCTGGTTTCCTCGCGTGCCGGCGCTCGACGATTGGCTCGCCCTGTACCAGCAGGCCGCCCGCGCCAACGGAGGCGAGCCGGACGCCGGTCGGCGTCTGCTCTCCTGGGCACACGCCGCCGGGTTCACCGACGTCAGGGCGACGGCGAGCACCTGGTGCTTCGCCACGCCGGAGGACCGGCAATGGTGGGGCGGGATGTGGGCCGAGCGGATCCTGAATTCGGACCTGGCCCGACAGGTGCTGACCGCAGGCGTCGCCACGGCGCAGGACCTACGCAACATCTCGGACGGCTGGCGGGAGTGGGCCGAAGCAGCGGATGCCTGGTTCGCCGTGCTGCACGGCGAGATCGTCTGCCGGGCCTGAGGAGCGACGCTCGCCTCGGTGGTCTCCGCAGCCCCGCCTCCCGCAACGTCCGACCTTGCCGAGACGAGGACGTGCGTCGCGACGCTCCCCACGACTCTGGAAGGGTGCCTGCATGGTGACTCTGTTGGACGGCGTACTGGCAGAGCTGGGGTTGATGGATATCGCCGGGCCCCGGCTGGCCGGAGATCCACAGCCGGCGGTGCTGGCGTCACCGCTCGCAGTCGCCGAATGCGCAACCGTGTCCGTGGCCGCCTGTCTCACTGCTGCCGCTGATCTGGCTTCTGCGCGCACCGGTCGCCGGCCTGATATCGCACTCGACAGGGCGCATGTGGCGGCGGCGATGCGCAGCGAGGTTTGGCTTCGCGACGCGGATGGGCGGGGGATCGATGGCTTCGCTCCGCTGTCTCGATTGTGGCGGGCTGCGGACGGTTGGGTGCGTACACATGCGAACTACCCGTGGCATCGGACGGCTCTGCTGGCGTCCCTCGGTGTGCACGACGATCGTGACGCCGAGGTTCAGGCGCGGTTGGCTGACGTCATTGCTGCGTGCCCGGCGTTGGAGGTTGAGCGTGCTGTGTACGCCGCGGGAGGGTTGGCCGTGGCGGCTCGTACGCAGGCCCAGTGGCAAGCAGACGATCAAAACAGCGCGATGGGGACGTCTCCGCTCGTGAGCATGGTGCCGCTCAGTCACGGGTCGCTGCCGCTGGCCGAACCGGGCCGGCTTCCGGCGTCGGGGGTGAAGGTGCTCGATCTGACACGAGTCATCGCCGGCCCCGTTGGTACCCGAATGCTGGGCGCGCTCGGTGCCGACGTGCTACGAGTCGATGATCCGCATCGCCCGGAGTTGGCGCTGCATGCCGTCGATGGAGTGATCGGTAAGGCAAGCACAAGCCTGGACGCCAGCACGGAGAACGGCCGTCAAGCGCTGCATCGCCTTCTCGACCAAGCCGACGTTCTCGTGACCGGCTACCGGCCCGGAGCGCTGCGCCGTCTCGGTCTGGAGCCTGACCAAGTTGCCGACCGGCACCCCGGCACCATCGTCGTCACGCTTTCGGCTTGGGGAACGGCGGGAACCTGGGGGACACGGCGCGGTTTCGACAGCCTGGTGCAGATCGCCACCGGCATCGGCTGGGCCACAAGCACGGATGGCATCCAACCCGGCGCTCTGCCCTGTCAGTTGCTCGACCACGCCACCGGCTACCTCATCGCTGCTGGTGCACTGGCCGCACTGGGTCGACGCGCCCGCACCGGCGACGCCACCCATGTCTCGGTATCCCTCGCCAGGACGGCACGATGGCTGCTCGATCAAGGCATCATGCCGGCCAGGCAGAGCGCGGGCGATGACCCGAAGCGCCAAGCCGACACCTACCGGACAGCTCTCGGAAACGGGTGGAGCGCGATCAGCCCACCAGGTCAACTCGACGGCCGCCCGCTGAGCTGGCCTCACCTACCACCCGCCTACGCTCAAGCGCCGCCCGATTGGAGCTGAACGCCCGTGGCCACGCTGCGAAGGGGCTCGAGCTACGCCATAGTTCCGGCGACGACCATGAACCGTGAACCTGAAGTAACGGCGTCACACCATCCGCTATTGCCGCGACCAGCGTGCCGAGAGCGGCCACCGCCCGGCCGGATGAGCTCAGGCCGGGCCCAGCGGGGTCCGCCTTTCGTAGGGGGCGCCCTCCGCGCCGGCGCGGCTACAATGAGCTAGATATTTCTAGACGTCAATGTATATGTGGGACTATCGATGACCGCTACCCGAGCGGAGGATGCGTCCGCCGCAATGCCCGACCCGGGTCGGGCCCGCACGCTGGATGAGCTGGTCGCAGGGCTGCGGTCGTTGAAGGTCTGGGCGGGAAACCCGTCCTACGAATGGATCACCGGCCAGGTCAACAACGCGTGGCGGGCCGCCGGTCGCCCGACCGGCGAGTTGACCAAGCGACCCACGGTCGTGGACTGCTTCAAACCCGGTCGGCGACGGCTGAACACCGACCTCGTGACCGCGGTCGTGCAGGCACTGCACCCGGACGAGGGGTACGTGCACCAGTGGCGCCAGGCGCTGCGGGTGGTCGGCGGGGAGGCTCTGGCCGCCGTGGTGGTACAGGTCCAGGACGGGCTTCCACCCGACCTGGCCGGGTTCACCGGTCGTACCGCCGAACTCGATCAGCTCCGCCGCGCTCCCGGCCGCAACGGCGCGGTGGCGATCTCGGCGATAGAGGGGATGGCTGGCGTCGGTAAGACCCAGCTAGCCATTCACGCTGGGCATATTCTCATCCGGGAACGTCAATTTGATCGGGCGCTTTTCGTCAACCTGCGCGGATTTCACCCCGACCCCGCTCGACCTCCAGCGGACCCGGCCGCCGTCCTGGACGGCTTCCTGCGGCTGCTCGGTGTACCGCCGCAGCGCATCCCCCACGCTCTCGAGGCCCGCACCGCGGCCTACCGTGACCGGCTCGCCGGTACCCGCACCCTGATCGTGCTGGACAACGCCGCCGACCTCGACCAACTCCGCCCGCTGCTCGCCGAGGTGCCCGGCTGTCTCACCGTGATCACCAGCCGGCGAAGCCTGTCCGACCTGCCCTCGGCCACGCAGTTGGTGATCGACGTGTTCGCGGCGGACGAGGCCGTTCGATACCTGGCCCACGCCGCTGGCCAGGTCCCGGTGGGCGACGATCGCACCGCTGCCGCCCGTATCGCACGGCGCTGCGGCTACCTGCCGCTGGCGCTGGACCTGACGGCCGGACACATGCGGGCCACACCCGACTGGACCCTCACCGATCACGCCGACCGGCTCGACGAACGCCACGACCAGCGACGCCTGGAAACCGGTGTCGAGCTCGCCCTCGACCTGTCCTACCACCGCCTGCCCGCCGACCAGCGGCAGCTGCTCCGATTGCTGGCGCTGCACCCCGGGCAGGACAGCGACGCCTACGCCGCGGCTGCCCTGACCGGCGCCGACATCGAGGTCACCCGTGCCCATCTGGACCGCCTGTGCCGCGACCACCTGCTGCACCAGTCCAACGCGGGCCGGTACACCTTCCACGACCTCGTCCGCACGTACGCCACCACCCGAGCCCACGACGAGGTCCGCCCACGCGACCGTCGCGCCGCCCTGACCCGCCTGTTCGATCACTATCTCGCGACGGCCGCCTCCGCGATGGACGCTCTGCACCCCGCCCAGGCGCATCTTCGACCCCACGTCGTCCCGTCCGGTACCCGCGTCCCCGAGCTGACCGACCCGGACACCGCCCGCATCTGGCTCGACACCGAACGGCCATCCCTGGTCACCGTCGTGGCCCACGCCGCCACCCACGGCTGGCCCACCCATGCGATCCGGCTCTCCCGCGTCCTGGTCCAGTACTTCGCCGGTGGCCACAGCAGCGACGCCATCACCGTCCACAGTCACGCCCGCCGTGCCGCCAGCCGCATCGGCGACGTCACCGAACAGGCCCACGCCCTCACCGACCTTGGCGTCGCCCACCTCTGGGGCGGCCAGCACCAGGCCGCAGCCGAACACTTCACCGAGGCCCTGCTCCTGTTTGAACAGACCGGCGACGCTCCCGGGCAGGCCCGGACCCGGACCAACCTCGGCATCGCCGAACAGCGGCTCGGCCGCTACCGCGAGGCCGCCGCCCACTTCGCGCAGGGCGAGATCCTGCACCGGCGAGCCGGCAACAAGGTCGGTCAGGCCCGCACGCTGACCAACCTCGGCGACATCGAACAGAAGGCGGGTCAGTACGGCGAGGCCGCCACACACCTGCGGCAGGCGCTCGCCCTGTTCCGAGAGACCGGAGACCGGTCCGGCGAGGCGGTGTCGCTGGTCAACCTCGCGGAGGTCGACACGCGGTTGGGCCGGCATGCGGCGGCCGCCGAAAGCCTGGCCCAGGCGCTTGTCCTGTTTCGTCATGCCGGGCACCGCAACGGCGAAGCCTGGACGCTGGACGGGCTGGGCACCCTACACGCTGCTCGCGGCGAGCCCGCCAAGGCCGCCGAGTACCACCAACAGGCCCTGACGATCCTGCGGGCGACCGGCGACCGGCACGGCGAGGCATACGCGCTGAACGGCATCGGCGAGGCCGCGCTCGCCGCAGGCCGCCCCGCCGACGCTCATCGCCATCACACCGCCGCGCAGCGGATCGCCGCCGAGATCGGTGCCCGCGACCAGCAAGCCCGCGCCCACACTGGGCTGGCCAATGCCCACCGCGCCCTCGGCCATCCCGACGAAGTCCGTGCTCACTACCACCATGCCCTCGCCATCTTCACCGACCTCGGTACGCCCGAGGTCGACCAGATCCGCGCCTGCCTCACCGCCCTCGACGACGCCGGCATCCACACCTGAGCGAGATCCCCGGGAAGCCCGCCCGGTGGCTCCCAACCCGGGGATCTCGTGTTACGGGAGTGGTCGAGAATGACCAACCCCGTGGGTCAGGTGGTGCAGGGGGAGCCGTTCAGCGTCCACCCCACCGGTGGCGGGTTGGAGATTCCGCTGTTGCCCAGGAAGCCGAACGACGTGGAGGCGCCGGGCGCGAGCGTGCCGTTGTGGCTGAGGTTCCGTGCCGTCACCAACGCGTTGGACTGCGTCACGCCGGCGTTCCAACTGCTGGTGATCCGCTGCCCGTTCGTGAACGAGAAAGTCAGCGTCCACCCGTTCACGGGAGTGTTGCTGGTGTTCGTGATGGTCACGTTGCCGGTGAAGCTGGCGGACGCGGCGTTGGAGTTGGCTGTGTAGGCGATCCGGCAGGCACTGTTGCCTCCGGTGGGCGATGGGGACGGGGATGGTGGCCTGGGGTTGCCGTCCACCGGGGCCTTTTGAAGTCCGACGAAGACATCAGCACCCTTGCGGCCAAGTACGGCGACATCCAGCTCGCACGAGACATTCCACATCGGCTCGAGGCGTAGCGTGGCGCAGTACTCCTTCGCCCGCTGAAGAACATCCGCGGGGAGGTTGTGGGAGTAGAACGGCGCTGCCGGGTTGCCCACGTCGACGGCTTCACAGAAGCGCAACAGTGAGGTGGTGTGGCTGACCCGCCAGCTGTTGCCGAAGACCCCGTACAGGTCGGCGAAGGAGAGTGGCACGCGCAGGGGGTCGCCGTTGCTGGCTTCGAGGAAGTTGGGGTCACCGTTGTGGTTGCCCAGCAGGCCCCGCACCACCGCGGTCTCGGACCCCAGGTTGATGCCCAGGTTGACGTACGGGACGGTGCCGGCGATGGCGGTGCTGCGGACGAGGTTGCCGGACGGGTCCCTGAACGTGTAGACGTCGCCCACCCGGTCGATCGCCACTCCGCTGGAAAGCAGCAGTGACTCGCCGGAGGGCAGGTTGGTGTCGACTCCGTTCACGACCAGACGGGTCCCGGCGCACACCGCCAGCCTGGTGTTGCCCATCCGCACGCCGACTGACTGGTTCATCGATGCGTTGGGCCAGGTCGGGGCGCCAGACTTCTTGCGTGTCTGCACCTCGAACGTGGTACCGGTCTGTGCCTCGACGAAGTCACCCGTAGCCTGGAAGTCGTAGTAGGTGCCGGCGAAGGTGTACTGGTGAGTGTCGCCGACGGCGACGGCGGCCCTGCAGCCCGCCAGCTCCCGATTCTTGGCTGCCTGGTTGATGATGAGGGCTGGCGCCGGCGATGTGGGGGTCGCACTCGGTATGGCGAAGTTGAGGTTGTTCCTCTCCTTGCTGAAGCCGACTTGTTTGCATACGGGCGCCTTCGGACTGCCGTCGACTATCGTCGTGCGAAGGTTGAAGTCGGCCTCCTTGTTGAAGACGGCTGTGGATCCGTTGCCAAAGCCGAACACGTTGAACTCGACCTGCGTCCATCCCGGTCCCGCCTGGTCCGGCCCCGGCTCCCCTGGCAGGACGTGGAGGACGTCCGAACTGGACGTCGAGGCGGCGTTCTGGTTTCCATCGTTGAACGTGACCACGTCGACGACGGTGTCCGCGCCGATTGTCTGCGTCTGCGCTTCCAGCTTGAAGCCCGGAAGTGCGATGTTCCTGATCGGTACGTAAGGAAGCGGGCCCGCCGCCCTCTCGCGCCTCAGCCAGCAGTGGACCTCGCCGTCGTCTGGGACCTCAGTCCAGTCCCTCGGGCAGGGCTTGCCCTGGCTCGCATCCGGGTTGTAAGCCAGCAACCAGTAGTCGATGTAGAGACGGCTGGGTGGCTCATTCGGAACGGTTTGCGGGGTGTTGGCGAAGATGAATTGCTTCCAGCCCTCACACAACGCGGGGGTCGGTGAACTGGCGCACTCCCTGACCTTGAGGCGGTTGGTGTTGAGCTGGAGCGTGTAGCTGTTCGCCATCGCCGGCCCGCTGGTCGGGGAGGAGTTCACCGTCAGCAGGTCTTTGTCCTTGACATCCTCGAACGTGCCGGTCGCCCTGGTGATGTCACCGGCATCCGCGGGTCGCTCCGTCACGACGCTTATCCCGTTGCCACCACCGATGTCCCGCCGCGCAGCCGGTACGCGGTTCGGGGACATCGGGATCGCCGGCTGGTCCACGCACGCGGTCTCCCGCCATACCACCTTGGGATAGGTCGCGTCGAAGCACCCGTCCAGCGATGGCCGCGGGGCCTCGACGATCTGCGCATGCCAGGCCAGGAGATTCTCCTGTGTGGCGGGTTGCTCCGCTGTACTGCCGGCGAGGACTCCCATCGTCAGTAGGACAGCCGCGATCGTGGCACCGATCAGCCCGAGTCGTGCTCGGCGTTTTCGCGGTAGCAATCTCAGCATCGTTTTCTCCCCAGCGCTTGTGAAACCGCCTAGCGCTCGTCTGCGGGCGGGTCTTGTTGCCGAGGGTCGCGCGGTGGGGGGCAGGGTGGGGAAATCCCATACAAACCCATAAATGCCTTCGTGATGTTGGCACTCCCAGCCGCGATGTTCGCCGAGTGGGACGACGAATCGGCGTTGGAGCGGTTCCTCGCAGACGACGCGCTGGGGCGGCGGCTCGCCGACGGATGGCATGTGCGATTGCAGTACCTGCGGCGTTACGGCGAGGTGGCTGCGCTCGCCGGCCTGCCGGTGCAGGCGGGCCGGTGGGATCCGGAGGAGCCGATGGTGGCGGTCACTCTCGCCCGGCTCAAGCTTCCGGAACTGCCCCGGTTCCTGAAGTGGGGGCGGCCGGTCGAGCGTCTGGTCGCCAGCCACCCCGGCACCACCTTCGCCACTGCGGCGATGCGCCCGCCCCACACCTTCTCCACCTTCACGATCTGGCGCAGCGTCCGCGAGATGACCGACATGGTCCACGGCCGTAGCGCCGTCCCGCAGGCTGACACCCACGCCGTCGCCATGGTGGAACAGCGTCGCCGGGACTTCCACCACGAATCCGCGTTCATGCGGTTCCGCCCGTTGGCCGAGTACGGAACCTGGGAGGGGCGCCGCCTGCTCCCCTGAGCGACTCGGGAACCAGCGGTGTCGGGACCGGCGCCGTGGTGCGACGCCGGTCCCGATCGGTGCTGTCACCGGTCAGCTATGGCCGGTCAGGCCGGGCTGAACCGCCACTGCTGGTTGGTGCCGCCGTGGCAGTTCCACTGCAACAGCCGGGCCCCGTCGGTGGTGGCGGCGGAGTTGACATCCAGGCAGAGACCGCTCGGCACACTCCGCACCGTGTAAACCCCGGAGGTGTTGGTCTGAGTGGCGGTGAACTTCTGCTGGTTGCTGTTGTTGCAGGTGGCCTGTTGGAGGAAGGCACCCGCCGTGGTGGAGCCACCGATCACCTCGGCGCACTTGCCACTGTGCACCGCCTTCAGGTAGACCGCGCCATTACCGGCGTCGACCGCCTGCCACTTCTGGTTGTTGCCGCCGGTGGCCGCCCACTGGTGGATCTGGGCGCCGTCGGCGGTGGAGACCCCGCTGACATCCATCAGCTTGCCGCTGTGCAAGGCGGTGAGGGTCCAGGTTCTGCCCGCCACCCCGTCACCGGGAGGAGGGGTTACCGGGCCGCCGGTGCCGACCCCGGCCCCACCGAAGGTGTGCGAGTCCAGGTCGAACCAGTTGTTGCCGCTGCCCTTGAAGACCAGGTACAGGGTGTGGGTACCGGCCAGGGGGGTGACGTTCACCGGCGGGGTGGACTGGTAGTTGTCCCACCCTCCGGTGCTCGGCACCGGTGTGGTGGCCAGCAACGTACCGGTGGGTGAACCGGCCCGCAGCTCGATCGTGCCGCCGCCCGAGGGCGAGGAGAGCCGGTAGCTGACCGTGGTGATCCCGGACAGGCTCATCGGGGTGAAGGCCACCCAGTCGTTGTTGGAGATGTCGCCGATCCGCTTGCCGCTCTGCGCGCCCGCCTGATCGATGATCCGGGTGCCCGACTGGCTGCTGTAGTACTCCGCCTGCTTGTGCTTGGGCTGGAGGATCACCTGCGCGTGACCGGTGAGCGGCGCCGCCCCACCCGCACCGCCGTTGTCGGTGTACCGGGCGTTGAGCACGTAGAACAGGTTGGCCCCGTCCGGGTGCCCGCCGAGCAGGTCGGTCGGGATGGTGCCCGAGCAGCCGGGATAGTCGGTGGTCTCGTGGGCGTGGTCGTCGTGGCCCAGGGCGGGGTTGAGGAAGACCTTTGTGCAGTCGACCGGTGCCCCGCCGGGGTCGGAGACACTGATCTGGTACGAGACCCGATCGCCGAAGGTGAGCATCCCCCCGTTGGCCGGGGTGGTGATGGTGACCACCGGAGCGGTGTTGCCGACGGTGATCTGGACGTTGGCGAAGCCGCTCTTGCCGGTGTTGTCGGTGACCTTCAACTGGGCGGTGTAGTTGCCGTTGCTGGTGTAGACCTTCGACGGGTTGGCCGCCGTCGAGGTGGTGCCGTCGCCGAAGGTCCACTGGTAGCTGATCGTGTTGCCGGGGTCGGGGTCCATCGACCCGGCACTGGAGAACTGCACAGTCAACGGGGCGTTGCCGCTGGTCGGGGTGCCGGTGGCCTTGGCGATCGGGGAGCGCCCACCCTGGACGTAGTCGATCCGGTACAGGCCGGAGTCACTGTTGCCGCCGCCGAAGTTGGTGCCCCACTCCAGCAGGTACAGCGAACCGTCCGGGCCGAACTCCAGGTCCATCGGCTTGTTGAACCGGCTGGTCGACAGGAAGGGGTTGGTCCGGGTGACCGCGGTGGCCGAGTCGAAGTGCACCTCCTTGATGTAGCTGCGGGACCACTCGTAGAGGAAGTGCACCCCGTCGTAGTACGGCGGGAACTTCGTCGCCGAGGGGTTGGCCGGGTCGTACCGGTAGACCGGTCCACCCATCGGCCCCGAGCCCCCGGAGCCCAGCTCCGGGAAGGTCTGCGAGGTGCCGTAGCCGTACCAGATGTTGGGAGCGACCACCGGCCGTAGGTTGGTCAGACCGGTGTTGTTGGGGGAGTTGTTCACCGGGGCGGAGCAGTTGAACTTGGCGCCGACCGCGCCGGTGTCCGGGTTGTACGGCGCGTACGGCTGGTTGTCGCCGTGGCAGAAGGGCCAGCCGTAGTTGCCCGGTGCCTTGATCACGTTGAGTTCGACGAGACCCTCCGGGCCCCGGTTGGTGGTCGGGGGATTGCGGTCGGGCCCGTAGTCGGCCAGGTAGACCCAGCCGTTGGCCGGGTCGATGGAGAACCGGAAGGGGTTGCGGAAGCCCATCGCGTAGATCTCCGCGCGGGTCTGCGCGGTGCCCTGCGGATAGAGGTTGCCGGACGGGATGGTGTACCCGCCGCCGGCCGAGGGCCGGATCCGCAGCAGCTTGCCCCGCAGGTCGTTGGTGTTGCCGGCGGTACGGGCGGCGTCGAGCATGTGTCGACCGGGTCGCCAGTCCAGCGGGGCGTAGCCCTGCCAGTTCGGGTCGAGGTTCGGCGCCACGTCGTCGCCGGTGCCGATGTAGAGGTTGCCGTCCGGACCGAAGTCGAGGTACCCGCCGGTGTGTCCGGGCTCCGGATAGGTCCGGTCCCGGTAGGCGGGGATGTCGATGACGGTGACCCCGCTGGACATGTTCAAGGTGTCACCGGTCAGGGTGTAGCGGGACACCCGGTTGATGTCCGTACTGCTGTTGGCCGGTGAGTGGTACAGGTAGACGTACCCGTTGGTGGCGAAGTTCGGGTCCAGGGCCAGCCCGGTCAGCCCGTCCTCGCCCCCGGTGTAGACGCTGAGGCTGCCCGCGGTGACCGTGCTGTTCGTGCTCGGCTTGAAGATCTTGATCTGGCCGCCCCGTTGGACGTAGAGCACCCGGCCGTCCGGTGCCACCGCCAACGCCATCGGGTCGACGGTGTTGTCGTCCAGGGTGCGCTTCTCGAAGTTGCCCCAGACGGTGCCGCCGCAGTCGCCGGGCTGGTTGCCGGCGGCCCACTTGACCCCGCCGAGCACGTGGTTGCGGAAGTGGGTCTCGCTGTAGGAGGCGATGGCGTGACCCATGGCCGTGGCCCAGACCCGCCCGCCGCCGACGCTGCGACACCAGGAGATCGGATGGTCCGGGCCCATCGCCCGGGAACCCGGGTTGTAGGTCCGTTCGTCGGCGGTGACCAGCACGTGCACGTCGCCCCGGGGATTCTTGTCGAAGTTGTACCACTCCTCGCTGCGGTTCCAGCGGTCCGGCAGGCTGGCCGTGGAGGGGTGCTTCTTGTCGGCCACGATCGCGGTTCCGGGCAGTACCCCGGGGGAGTGCTCGGGCATGTGGGCACCGGCGTTGATGGTCTGGTCCCACCAGGGGTACTCGCCCTCGATGCCCATGTCGGTGGCGTTGTGGACGGCGACGATCCCCTTGCCGGAGGCGAGGTACCCCTCCACGGCCTGGCGTTGGGCGGCCGAGGTCCAGACCATGCCGGAGGTCTGGAACATGATGAGGACGTCGAAGGTGGCCAGGTTGGCCGGGGTGAAGACGGACGAGTCCTCGCTGTGCACCAGTTCGAAGTTGTCGGCCGCGGCCTGCTGCTGGAACATCGAGACCCCGGCGGGAATCGAGTCGTGCCGGTAGCCGGTGGTCTTGGTGAACAACAGCGCCCGGAAGGCGGGCGCCGCCGATGCGGGATTCACCAGCGCGAGGGCCAGTAACAGACCCACGATCACACCGATGATTGGTGTTCTACGACGCATAGCGTCTCCTTCGGGGCGGGCGGAGCTACCTGTGGTGGTGTGGTGCGGGTCGGCCACCGTCGCGTCGTCCTGCCGGCAGGTGGCCTCGCCGGTGGTCACGCAGCGTCATGTCCGGGCGGCGACTGTCCCGTGGTGGTCAGGGGCCGGACTGGAGCTCTATTTATAGAAGATCGCGGATGTTAGCGACAACATCGCGATGCCGCGCACCGCGGTGACCTGCCCTCCGGATGCACCGCGATGCGCCCTCACCTGGCCTGTCGCTAGATCCAAACTCGCTGCCAGGTAGGGGATTGCGAACTCATACCCGAACATCTATCTTCATACGTGTGATGTTTTGGTCATGTCAAGCGAAAGTTTGAGCACGACCACACAAAGTGCCGCTTGTCAGGCGGGAACCGGGCGGGTCGGCGGCCGGATGATAGCCGGATGCCGTGACGAGCCCCAGCCCATGACTACTATGCGTGAGGATTGGCGATGCCAGATCGAGGCCCGGACGCCCTGCTCGCCCTCCGCGGCATCGGCAAGTCCTTCCTCGGCGTCGGTGTCCTGCACGGGATCGACCTGGAGGTCGCGGCGGGCGAGGTGCACGCCGTCGTCGGCGAGAACGGCGCCGGCAAGTCCACCCTGATGAAGATCGTCTCGGGGGTGTACTCCCCGGACGTTGGCACCATCCACCTGGCCGGAGCGCCACAGGTGTTCCACAGCCCTCGCGCGGCCCAGCGGGCCGGCATCGGCATCATCCACCAGGAGTTCAACCTGTTGCCGGAGCGCACCGTCGCGGAGAACGTGTACCTGGGCCACGAGCCGGTACGCCGTGGCCTGGTCGATCGGCGGCGGATGATCGCCTCGACCCGGCGCCTGCTGGCCTCGGTCGGAGAGACGAACCTGCCGGCCGAGGCTCCGGTCAGCCGGCTCAGCGTCGCCCAGCAGCAGGTCGTCGAGATCGCCAAGGCCCTGGCCCTGGACGCCCGACTGATCATCATGGACGAACCCACCGCCGCCCTGGCCGACCACGAGGTGGCCCTGCTCTACGGCCTGGTACGCCGCCTTCAGGAGCAGGGCATCGGCATCCTCTACGTCTCGCACCGGCTCACCGAGGTCTTCGACCTGTCCAGCCGGATCACCGTGCTCAAGGACGGTCGACGGGTCACCACCCTGGGTACCCCCGACACCACCCCCGCCGACCTGGTGCGGCACATGGTCGGGCGGGACCTGTCGCACTACTACCCGGACCGGGCCACCCGGCAGGAGATCGGCCCGCCCCGGCTGGTCGTACGCCGGGGCGGTAACCGGAAGTTGGGCGACATCGACCTGGTGCTGCGCGCCGGGGAGGTGCTCGGCGTCGGTGGCCTGCAGGGCTCCGGGCGCTCCGCACTGGCCCGCGCCCTGTTCGGGGCGGTGCCCTTCACCACGGGCGAGATCACCCTGGACGGTACCCCGATCCGGATCCGTTCCCCGCGTACGGCGATGCGGGCCCGGATCGCCTACGTCAGCGAGGACCGCAAGGGTGAGGGGATCGTCGCCCGCCAGTCGGTGCTCGACAACGCCCTGCTGGCCGGCCGCGCGGTATTCGCCCGCCGCTCCGGTCGCGCCGCCCGCACCGTACGGGTGCGGGACCTGCTGGCCGCCGTCGAGGTCCGCGCGGCCGGCGACCACCAGGAGATCCGCTACCTGTCCGGCGGCAACCAGCAGAAGGTCGTCCTGGCCCGCTGGCTCGCCGTCGACCCGCGGATCCTGATCTTCGACGAACCCACCCGGGGCATCGACGTGGGTGCGAAGTCGGCCATCCACGACCTCGTCCGCCGACTCGCCCGCGAAGGCGCGGCCGTGCTGATGATCTCCTCGGAGCTGCCCGAGCTGCTCGGCATGAGCGACCGGATGATCGTCATGCGCGACGGTCGGATCGCCGGTGAACTGCCCGCCGGGGCCACCGAGCAGGACGTGCTGGCCCTGGCGGTCGGGACGGTACGGGAGACGGCGGCGTGAGCGCCCTGCCCCTGTCGCCCGCTCGCCGACCGGTGCCGGGGGTGTTCGTGGCCCTGGGCCTGACCCTGGCGATCGGCTGGCTGGTCGTCGCGATCGACGGCGGGCAGCTGTTCAACCAGTCGACCACGGTGAGCCTGTTGCATGTCGCCACCGGGCTGGGGTTCGTCGCGGTCGGGCAGACCCTGGTCATCCTCGGCGGCTCGCTGGACCTGTCGGTGGCGTACGTGGTCAGCCTGAGCACCCTGGTGGCGGCCGAGACGATGAACGGCCGCGACGGAGCCCTGCTGCCCGCCGTCGGCCTCACCCTGCTCGTCAGTGCCGGCGTCGGGCTGTTCAACGGGCTGCTGGTCACCACCCTCCGGATCAACTCCTTCATCGCCACCCTGGGCGTCGGGTTGCTGCTCAAGGGCTACCTGGACAGCAGGTACGACGGTCCGGCCGGCAGCACCGCCCCGGCCCTGGTACAGACCCTCGGCTACCAGCGAGTCGGACCCGTACCGCTGGCCTTCCTGCTGCTGCTCCTGGTCGCCGGGGCCTGCTGGCTCCTGCTGTCGCGGACCCGGTTCGGTCACCACCTGGTCGCCGTCGGCGGTGACCCGGAGGTCGCCCGGCTCTCCGGGGTCCGCAACGACCGGGTCCGGGTGACCGCCCACGTGCTCTGCTCCCTGTGCGCCGGGCTCGCCGGGATCTACCTGGCCAGCCGACTCGGCTCCGGATCACCCCGGGTCGGCACCGAGGGCCTCTACGACCTGGAGTCGATCGCTGCGGTGGTGATCGGCGGCACCGCCCTGGCGGGCGGACGGGGCGGGGTCGTCGGCACCCTCGGCGGGGTGCTGCTGCTGGCCGGCATCGACGCCATCTTCAACCAACTCGCGGTGGACTCCTTCGCCAAGCAGGTCGTCCGAGGCGTGATCATCATCGCTGCGGTGGCCGTCTACGCCCGGCGGACCCTGCGGAAGGCGGCCCCGTGAGCACCCAGACCGTCGCCCGCCGCGCCCTGTGGCGGTGGCCCGGTGGACTCCTGCCGATCCTGGCGCTGCTGGTGGTGCTGCTGGTCCTCATCGGGATCCGGCAGCCCGACTTCCTCACCCCGCCCTCGCTGATGTCCTTCCTCGGCCGGTCGGCGCCGATCATCCTGCTCGCCGCCGGCCAGTACTTCGTCATCGTCTCCGGCGAGTTCGACCTCTCGGTCGGTTCCCTGGTCACCGCGCAGGTCGTGGTCGCCGCCCGGCTGATCGACAGCGACGGGTCGCGGACCTGGCCGGTGGTGCTGGTGCTGCTCGCCGGGGGCGCCCTCGTCGGCCTGGTCAACGGTCTGATCACCACCCGGCTGCGGGTGCCCTCCTTCGTCACCACCCTCGGCATGTTCCTGATCCTCGTCGGCGCGGTCTACCTGTGGTCCGACGGTGCCCCCAAGGGGGGTCTCAGCGAGCAGTTCCGCCAACTGGGCCGACGCGCCGTCGAGGAGGTACCGGTGCTCGGCCGGGTTCCGTACGCCCTGCTGGTCCTGCTGGTCGTGGCGGCGGCAGCCGTGCTGCTGATGCGCTCGGACTTCGGTCGGACCCTGGTCGCCGTCGGCGACAACCCCCGCACCGCCGAGCTGAGCGGGGTACGGGTGTGGCGTACCCGCACCATCGCCTTCGTCCTCAGCGGCCTGGTCGCGGCGGTCGCGGCGATCCTGATCGGCGGCTACGGAGGGGTGTCCTTCCAGGCCGGTGCGGGCCTGGAGTTCGGTGCCATCACCGCGGTCGTCCTCGGTGGGGTCGCCCTGGGGGGCGGCCGGGGTTCCGTGCTCGGCGCGATGCTCGGCGCACTGGCCCTGGAACTGCTCTTCGCGTTGATGAACTTCTCCGGCGTCTCCGGCGCGCTCCGACCGAGCGTGCAGGGCGCCATCATCCTGATCGCCGTGGCGGTCACGGCCCGGCGTCTCTCATCCAGATAAGGGGACCTCCGTTGAAACGTTGCCTGGCCGCGCTAGCCGCGGTGACCCTGCTGACCCTCGCCGGCTGCGCCACCGACACCCCGGTGGCCACCGGATCGGGCACCGCGTCCGCACCGGCGGGCGCCGGCACCGGCGAGCAGTCGAAGTTCTTCGACCAGGCCGACTACGACGCCGAGTTGGCCCTGCTGGACGCCACGGCGACCGGGCCGGCGGACAAGCCGTGGGAGCAGGCCCTCAACCCGACGATGACGGAGACCGCGAACTTCAAGAAGCCCGGCCCGTACAAGATCTGTTTCTCTAACGCGGCCCTGAACAACCCCTGGCGGCAGGTCGGCTTCAAGACCATGCAGGCCGAGGTGGCCGCGCAGGGTGACCGGATCAGGGAGTTCGTGCACGTGGAGGCCGAAGGCAAGGACCAGAAGCAGATCGCCGACCTCAACGACCTGCTCGGCCGGGACTGCGACGCCCTGATCGTCTCGCCGAACACGACCGCCACCCTGACCCCGGCGGTCGAGGCGGCCTGCCGCACCGGCCTGCCGGTCATCGTCTTCGACCGGGGCGTCGACACCGACTGCCCGGTGACCGTCATCAACCCCATCGGGGGGTACGGCTTCGGCCACGTCGGGGCCGAGTTCGTCAGCCAGCGGATGAAGCCCGGCGGCAAGCTGCTGGCCCTGCGCATCCTGCCCGGGGTGGACGTGCTGGAGACCCGCTGGTCCGCCGCCAAGGTCGCCTTCGACAAGGCCGGGGTGGAGGTCGTCGGGGTCGAGTTCACCGACGGCGACCCGGCCAAGACCAAGAAGATCGTCGACGACTACCTCCAGCGGTACGGCACGATCGACGGGGTCTGGATGGACGCCGGAGCGGTGGCGGTGGCGGCCGTCGAGGCCTTCCAGGACGCCGGCAAGCCGGTGCCTCCGATCAACGGCGAGGACCAGCTCGACTTCCTGAAGGTGTGGAAGGAGGCCGGCCTGACCGCGATCGCACCGACCTACCCGACCTACCAGTGGCGCACCCCGATCATCGCGGCCCTGCGGGTCCTCGACGGCCAGCCGGTGTCCAGCCCGTGGAAGCTGCCCCAGCCGACGATCACTCAGGAGAACCTGGACAGCTACCTCGACGCCGACATGCCGCCGCTGCACTACGCGATGTGCGGCTGCACCGACCTGCCCGGGTACCCCCAGCGCTGGAAGTAGGTCCGATGTTCGAGATCGGCGTCAACCCCTGGGTATGGGCCTCCCCGGTCGACGACGCGGCCCTGGCCGAGCTGGTGCCCCGGATCGCCCGGTTCGGCTTCGACGCGGTCGAGCTGCCGATCGAGCAGCCGGGGGACTGGGACCCCGCCCGGACTCGGGACCTGCTGGCGACCCACGGCCTGAGCGCGGCCGGGGTCTGCGCGGTCACCCCGCCCGGCCGGGACCTGGTCAACGCGTCGCCGCAAGTGGTCGAGGCGACGGCGGGGTACCTGCGGGGTTGTGTGGAGGCCGCGGCGGCCCTGGGTGCCCCGACGGTCGGTGGGCCGGTCTACGCCTCGGTGGGCCGGACCTGGCGGATGACCGTGGCCGAACGGGCAGCCTGCTACGCCGACTTCCGCAAGGCCCTGGCACCGGTCGCCGACCACGCCGGGGAACGCGGGGTGTCCATCGGGGTGGAGGCCCTCAACCGCTACGAGACCAGCGTGGTCAACACCATCGAGCAGACCCTGGATCTGATCGACGGTCTGCCCCCGAACGTCGGCCTGATGATCGACACCTATCACATGAACATCGAGGAGGCCGACCCGTACTCCGCCCTCGCCATCGCCGGCCCGCACCTCAAACACGTACAGGTCAGCGGCACCAACCGGGGGGCTCCCGGCGCCGACCACCTGGACTGGCCCCGGCTGCTGGCCGTGCTGGCCACGACCGGGTACCGGGGGGCGGTCTGCATCGAGTCGTTCACCCCGGACAACGACACCATCGCCACCGCCGCCTCCATCTGGCGACCCCTGGCCCCCTCGCCGGACCGTCTCGCCCTCGACGGCCTGGCCAACCTGCGCGGAATCCTCGGCTGAGCTGCGGGGCGACCACGCCGGCATGAGACCTGCCCACACCCACCACCAGATCCGTCCCGGGTAAGGAGACCCCCGTGTCCGTACCTTCCGTGTCGACCGCGTCGAGACCGGTGCTGGCCGCGATCGCGGCGGTGGCGCTCACCGGCGCGCTCACCGCCACCGCCGTGGCCACCTCGGCCGCACCCGCCCTGGCGGCCACCACCACCCTGTACGCCTCCCCGTCCGGCAGCGGCAGCAGTTGCAGCGCGACCCAGCCGTGTTCGTTGACCGCCGCCCAGACCGCGGTACGGGCGATCAACAGCGCGATGTCCGGTGACATCGTCGTGCAACTGGCCGACGGGGTGTACCGGCTGTCGTCGCCCCTGCGGTTCACCGCCGCCGACTCCGGCACCAACGGCCACCGGGTGCTGTGGCAGGCGGCGCCGTCCGCCCGACCGGTGATCAGCGGCGCGCGGGCGGTCACCGGCTGGTCGCTCGTCGACGCCGGACGCAACATCTGGCGGGCCAATGTCGGCGCCGGGCTGGACAGCCGGCAACTCTATGTCGACGGTGCCCTCGCCACCCGGGCCCGTACCCAGGTCAACCGGGCCGACTTCACCGCCGACAGCACCGGTATGCGGTTCACCAGCGGCGCCCTGAGCTACCTGAACACCCTGGCCAACCAGAGTCGGATCCAGATGGAGAGCGTCAACTCCTTCACCGACCGGTACGTGTCGGTGCAGAGCATCAGCGGCAACCAGATCCGGATGCAGCAGCCCGGCTGGAGCAACAACAACTTCGGGTACGACACCTTCACCAGCCCGCACCGACCCGGTCCGCTCTATCTGAGCAACGCCTACGAGTTCCTCGACTCTGCGGGGGAGTGGTATCTCGACCCCGGCACCGGGGCACTGTCCTACATCCCACTGGCCGGGCAGAACATGTCCACCGCCCGGGTGGAGTTGCCGACGTTGCAGTCCCTGCTCCAGATCGGGGGCACCTACGCCGCACCGGCGCACCATCTGACATTCAGCGGGATCACCTTCACCGGCACGAGTTGGCTGGGCGCCAGCAGCAACCAGGGCTACGTGGACCAGCAGACCGGGGCGTACATCTTCGGCAACTGGAACTGGCCGAGCTTCACCTCCTGCCACAACGGCTGCCCCCAGTTCGAGGCCACCCGACCCAACTGGCAGCAGATGCCGGCCGCGGTGCAGATCTCGGCCGCCGACACCATCACCTTCAGCGACTCCGCGTTCGTCAACCTGGGTCAGACCGCCATCGGCATCGGCAACGACGCCAACGCCCACGCCAGCGGGGTCGGCCTCGGGGCCAGCAACATCACCATCACCAGATCCGAGATCGCCCGCAACGCGGCCGGGGGCATCGTCGTCGGCGGGGTACGTGCCGACGCCCATCACCCGAGTGACCAGCGGATGGTCAACCGGGACATCACCATCAGCAACAACCGCCTGCACGACCTGGGCATCGAGTACCGGGGCATCGTCTCCGTGCTGACCACCTACGTCAGCAACGCCACCATCTCGTACAACGAGGTCTACAACATGCCGTACACCGGCATGTCCGTCGGCTACGGCTGGGGTTCCAACGACGCCGGTGGCAGCAACCACTACGCCGACCGGGGCCTGTACAACTACCAGCCGCGTTACAGCACCGCCACCACGGCGACCAACAACCGGGTGATCGGCAACTACGTGCACGACGTCATGCAGCAGATGAACGACGGCGGGTGCATCTACACCCTGTCGGCGAACCCGGGCGCTCTGATCAGCGACAACTACTGCCTGCGGACCAACGGCCACTTCGGGCTCTACTTCGACGAGGGCTCCCGCTTCTTCACCGCCCGCAACAACGTCTTCTTCTCGACCGGCACCTGGGCCACGGCCAACTACTGGTTCGCCGAGAACATGGGCAACTTCACCGTCACCAACAACTGGTCCACAAACGGCAGCACCAACGTCACCAACGGCGACCGGGGCAACGTCGTCTCCGGCAACGTGACGGTGACGGGCGGCAACTGGCCCGCAGGCGCCCAGGCCGTGATGGCCGCCGCCGGGCCGCAGGGCGGCAACCCGCCACCGCAGGCCGTACAACTCGTCGGCGGTCAGTCCGGCCGCTGCCTGGAGATCGGCGGGTCGAACACCACCAACGGCACCCAGGCGCAGCTGTGGGACTGCCACGGCGGCACCAACCAGAGATGGACCTACACCGCCGGCAGGCAACTGATGGTGTACGGCAACAAGTGCCTGGACGCCTCCGGCCAGGGCACCGCGAACGGCACCCTGGCGATCATCTGGGACTGCAACGGCCAGCCCAACCAGCAGTGGAACGTCAACAGCAACGGCACCATCACCGGGGTCGGGTCCGGGTTGTGCCTCGACGCCAGCGGCTACGGCACCGCCAACGGCACCAAGGTCCACCTCTGGGCCTGCCACGGCGGCACCAACCAGCAGTGGGCCCTGCGGAACTGATCCCCGGGTGGTGGGGTGGGGGTCGGGCCCGCCCCACCACCCGGTCACCGCAGGCCCGGCGGCTAGCCGGTGGTGGCCGGGTCGGCGCTCCGGTGGTCGGTCAGGCGCGTGCCTCCTCCACCGGCTGCGGGTCGATGTTGAAGTTGTCCCGGAAGAGGTTGTCCGGGTCGTAGCGGCGTTTCAGGGCCCGCAGGCGCGCCAGCACCGGTGCCGGGAAGGCGTCGAGCAGCCGCTGCGGGCTGCGGTCGGTCTCGAAGCTGAGGTAGAGCCCGTCGAAGTGTGGCCGCAGTGGCTCCCATGCCGCGTTGAGGCGCTGATCGTTCTGGCCGATCGCGGCGAGCTGGAAGGCCGGTGTCCGATGGGTGAAGGAGGCATCGTCCGGTGCGACGTCGGCGATCGCGCCGCCCATGGCCCGTAGCTCGAAGAAGTAGACGCCCCCGTTGCGCAGCATCGCCGCGGCATCGCGGGCGAACTCGGGGGTCAGGGCGGGCAGGAACGCCGACCGGGAGTTCGGCTCACCGAACCCGTGATGGCCGCCCGGCCCGACCTCGGCGGCCTGTCCCATCACGCCCGCGTACGGCGTCATCACCACCTGTTGACGGGCGAGCATCCCGAGCTCCAGGAACGGTGTCAGGCGTGCCACGACGATGTCCGGATCCGGGTTGTCGACCACCGCGACGAGTTGGATGCTCGACATGCCGTCGCGGGGCTGCCCGGTGACGAGGAAGACCGTGGTGTCCCTCGGGGCTGCACCGGCCAGTTCGCCGTACCGATGCAGCGACTGCGCGATGTCGGTGGTGACCAGGATGAGTTGTGCCCAGCCGACCTCGCCCACCTCGTCGACCTCGAACTCGAACGAGGTGGCGATGCCGAAGTTGGCTCCCGCTCCCCGTACGGCCCAGAACAGCTCCGGATTCTGCTCCCTGCTCGCCCGCACCTGCCGTCCGTCGGCGAGTACCAGGTCGACCGAGCGGAGACGATCGATCGTCAGCCCGTGGTTGCGGGAGAGCAGGCCGATCCCCGCCGCAGTGGCGAGCCCGCCGACCCCGACGCCGCCGTAGTCTCCTGAGCCGAGCGCCCAACCGTGTGGGGTCAGGGCGGCCGCGACCTGCTTCCAGGTCGCGCCGGGCCCGATGCGGACCAGCCGGCGGGTGGGATCCACCACCTCGATCGTGTTCATGGCGCCCACGTCGATCACCAGGCCACCCCGGTTGGTCGAGCGTCCGCTGATGCCGTGTCCGGCGCTGCGGATGCCCAGTGGCAGGTGCCGGTGCCGCCGGGCGAACCCGATCGCCTCCGACACCTCCGCCGGTGTCCGAGGTCGCAGCACGAGCCCGGGAGCGCCACCGCGCAGGTAGGTCGAGGACACAGAGCGGTAGGACGGATCGCCGGGTTCGACCGCGGTCCCGGCCAGTGACGCCGGTAGGCCGTCGTAGTCGATGGCCGGCCTCCGGTGGGAGCGCACCGCCGCCGAGCGTCGGCGTACCCCGCCACGGCCGCGACCGGTGACGAGTGCGGCCAGGCGTTCGACCTCTTCGCGGGAATCCACCGGGACCACGACGGGCAGGTCGGTCTCGGCCGCCCTGGCCAGATCCTCGGGCTTGGCGTCCCTCGGCGCGACGACCCAGCCTGCGGGGTCGAAGATGATCCGCCCGGGTGCCAGGATGCCGAGGCTTTCCTGCGCCTTGGCGACCACCCCGGGGTAGGGCGCCTCGGGGTCGGTCGGATCGGGAGTGGAAGTGGCACCGGCGGGGGCGCCGATGGCGATTCGGCTCGTCGATCCGGCGAGCCAGACCACCATGGTCCAAGGGTCCAGGCCGGCGGACCGCCGGGCCGCCGGGTCGGAGACGACCACGAGATCCAGGCCGCGTTCTTCTGCCAGGCGGGCCAGCGCGAGGGTCTCCTTCGGCGCGCGGGCCAGCCGGGACGCCTCGAGAGCGATGCCGATCTCCATGACCATCTGAACCTTTCCCGTCCCGACTCTTACCTGCGAATGGTCGACCCACGCGAGCGCGTGACGTTGCGCCGCCGGAGTTGTCACCGGGGTCGCGGACCGGTCTCCGAGGTCGGGGAGATCTGGCGGGTCACGTGGCAGGCCACTTCGCGCAGGGCCTCGATCTGGCTCGGGGTGAGGCCGTCGATGACGTAGTGACGGACGGCCGCCACATGACCGGGAGCAGCGGTGACCACCAGATCCCACCCCGCGTCGGTCAGGGCGGCGATGGTGTAGCGGGGACTGTCCGGGTCGGGCGCGCGACGGAGCAGTCCGCGTTGTTCGAGACGCTTGACGACGTTCGACAGGCGGGACAGCGAGCAGCTGAGGTGGTTGGCCAGGTCGCTGAGCCGCTTGGTGCGTCCGGGGGCCATGGACAGGCCGCTGAGCACGAAGTAGTCGAACAGGGTCAGGTGGTTGTCCCGCAGGAGTTGGGCGTCGAGGGCGCCCGGCAGGTTGAACATCAGTTTGGCCAGCGCAAGCCAGGCGTCGCGCTCGTGGTCGGTCAACCACCGAGGTTCCTCGGGCATGCCCCAAGGGTACGGCCGTCCGCCGGCGGCCGAAGTGAGGGACGTCTCTTTCTGTTCAAGCTTGAACAGACTGGTCTAGAGTGAGTTCAACCTTGAACCTGCGCACCCGGGAGTACCAGTGACCTTGTTCCGTCTTGATGCCAGCATCCGTTCCCACGGTTCGGCCAGTCGCGAGATCGCCGACATCGTCGAGCAGGAGTGGCTGGCCACTCATCCCGGCGACACCGTCACCCGCCGTCATGTCGGGGTGGACACCCTGCCGTCGACGCTCTGGGCCGCGGCGATCTCCGCCGGCATGACCCCCGCCGAGGAGCACACCGCCGAGCAGAAGGAGGCGGTCGCCCTGGCCGCTGCCCTGGTGGACGAGTTGCTCGCCGCCGACGCGCTGTTGTTCGCCGTACCGCTCTACAACTACGGCGTCTCCCAGCACTTCAAGACGTACGTGGACGTGGTCTTCGCCGACCCTCGGGTGACCGGCCAGTCGTTCCTGGCCGGCAAGCCGGCCGTGCTCGCCACCGTGCGGGGCGGGGCGTACGGTGCCGGAACCCCGCGCGAGGGGTGGGACCACTCGACCCCGTACCTGCGTCGGATCATCGCCGACTGCTGGGGCGCCGACCTCACCGTGATCGAACGGGAGTTCACCCTCGTCGGGGTCAACCCCGCGCTCGACTCCTTCACCGACACGGCCGCGCAGATGCACGCCGGAGCGTTGCAGTCCGCCCGGGAGGCAGGTAAGGCCCTCGGCGCCGGCCTCGCCTAGTCGAGCTGGGCCGATCGGCTTGCCCGGCTGGTCGATCGGCCATTCGCATCGAGCGGCCTCGACGGACCCGATCGCCGCCGATCTCATGACCGCGCTACCGTGAATCACGGCGAGTCGGGCGGGCTGCGAAAGCCCTTCGGAACTTCCGACCCCGAGAGCCTGAAACCCCCTGCTCATCAGCGGATTACCTGGTGGAGCCCCGGAGGTCCTAGGACCCTGTCGGGTCGCTGAGCAGCGGCGATGACACCGACCACCGCAGGACTGTGGGGCCCAAGTTTCGGAAGTATTTCCGGAAGTTGTTGACGGGTCGACGAACGCGTGCCAATACTGTGCCCATCGACACCGTTCGATCACTGGCTATGGCGGAGGCTGTGCCGGCCAGTGCGAAAACACCCGGCACCCACCACCACGGTACGACGCCGGCAGTCGACAGCGGTCCGCAGACCGCCGGGATCTCGCGGCTCGTAGCGTTGCTGGCCCTCGGCCAGCCGTCATGAGGAGGAAGTATGCACGAGGGGCTCGTCCAGAAGAGACGCCGCGTGCGCGTGCGCCTCAGGTCTCTCATCGGTGCTGCCTGTGCGGTGGCGCTGATCACGACCGGCACCACCGCGATCGTGGCCAGCCCGGCCCACGCCCAGACCGTGACCAGCAACCAGGAGGGGAACCACAGCGGCTTCTTCTTCTCCTTCTGGAAGGACAGCGGCAACGTCTCCATGACCATGGGGAACGGCGGCCAGTACAGCACCCAGTGGAGCAACGTCAACAACTTCGTCGCCGGTAAGGGCTGGAACCCGGGCACGCGTCGCAGCGTGACCTACTCGGGCTCGTTCAACCCGAACGGCAACTCGTACCTGACCCTCTACGGCTGGACCCGCAACCCGCTGGTCGAGTACTACATCGTCGACAGCTGGGGCAGCTGGCGGCCCCCGGGTGCGAACTCGATGGGCCAGGTGCACACCGACGGTGGCACCTACGACATCTACCGCACGGAGCGCGTCAACCAGCCCTCCATCGACGGCACCCGGACCTTCTCGCAGTACTGGAGCGTTCGGACCTCGAAGCGGGTGGGCGGCACCATCACCACGGCCAACCACTTCGACGCCTGGGCCAGCCGCGGCATGAACCTTGGCAACCACTACTACCAGATCATGGCGACCGAG
Organism: Micromonospora sp. DT229; assembly: GCF_049844505.1. Lineage (NCBI taxonomy): Bacteria > Bacillati > Actinomycetota > Actinomycetes > Micromonosporales > Micromonosporaceae > Micromonospora > Micromonospora sp. DT229. The sequence goes on from NZ_JBNCLD010000008.1 coordinate 89,390, forward strand.
GGTTACCAGAGCAGCGGCAGCTCCAACATCACCGTGCAGGAGGGTGGCGGCAGCAACAACCCGCCGCCGACCACCCCGCCGCCCGGCAACAACGGCTGCACGGTGAGCGTCAACCGGGCCGAGGAGTGGGGCGACCGCTTCAACACGACCTTCTCGGTCAGCGGCTCCAACAACTGGACCGTCACCATCCGCACCAACGGTGGCCAGAGCCTCCAGAGCAGCTGGAACGCCTCGGTCAGCGGCAACAGCGGCACCCTGACGGCCCGCCCGAACGGCAACGGCAACAACTTCGGCGTCACCCTCTACAAGAACGGCAACAACACGACGCCCACCGCGACGTGCTCGACGAGCTGACCTGAGCAGCTATCGATGGGGTGCCGGCGACAGCCGGCACCCCATCGCCGTGTCTGCCGCCGAGTCCGGCACCGCCGCGACGATGCCCTGGACCTGTGGCACGGCGTACGCCGATTTCGCCGACGCCGCCACCGTGCCACGTCGTCACCGCACGCTGGAACTGTCGACCTGGCCCTGCGCAGCATCGAGACCGCGAACCGGATCGCCAAGGGGTCGCACGCGTGGCGGTGGTAGGGGGTTCACCCGGCAGTTGACCGGCCCCGGTAACGCAGGAGGGCACATCCGACCGGATGTGCCCTCCTGTCGTGCCGCGCGTTACAGGTTGGCGCAGTAGCCCACGCTGAAGGTGCTGGCCCCCGGCTTCAGGGTGCGGTTCCAGTCCACCCCGCTGATCCGGTAGCTACCGTCGGCGAGACGTTCCCGCTTGAAGTTCCAGGCGTCGTAGATGTCGCCTTCGAGCTGCACGCTGGCCGACCAGTCGACCGGCTTGTCGCCGGTGTTCGTCGCGGTGATGGTCGCGCAGTAACCCCCACCGCTGTCCGAGTTCCACCGGGCGAAGGTCTTCAAAGCCACCTCGACATTGGACCCGGCCACCAGGCGGCCGACTCCCCAACGCGCGGTGCTCTGGTAGCCCGCACCCTCCTGCTCGGCCCAGTTGCGGATGCTCGTCCGGGCGCCCTCGGAGGCGTCGTTGACCTGGAAGTCCAGACCGTGGAAGGTGTCCAGACCACCGTATTCGAGCAGGCTGATCGCCGCCTCCACGGTGTACCCCGTGGGGGTGCGAACGGTCGCGCTCTCCAGCCGGTTCGCCTGGAACCCCTCGTCACCGGTGCCGAACGACACCACGTTGTCGGCGTTGATCCGGATCTGGGTGTCGTCGTACCGGAAACTGCCGTTTTTGAAGTTGCCGGCGTCGACGTAGATCTCCACGGAGTCCTGGGTCCAGGGGTCCGAACCGGAGACGTCCACCACCGGGTCGGTGACCTCGGCCAGCACGTACAGGGTCTGACCCCGCCAGAGGGTACGGACCTGCGCACTCGCCCCCTCAGTGCCGGAGACCTGCTTGTCCGTGGTCACCGTGGTCGCGTTCGCCCAGGCGGCGTCGACCGAGCCGTCGATCACCGGTGCCTCGGCGGCCTGCCGCACCTCCAGATACGACAGCTCCTCGACCAGGGTCAGGGTGCCCACCGCGCCCGGGGTGTTCCACCCGGAGGTGGTGTCGTTGTCCCGGACCTGCACGTCCAGGGTGCGGGTGTCACCCTCAACGGCCCCGGACAGCGGAAGGTGGGCGACCAGGTGGTAGCCGCCCTCGCGGTCGGCCGCCACGGCCGGCACGTCACCGCTGCCGTCGCGGGACACGTGGTAGGTCTCGCCGCCCAGCACGAAGCTGACCCGGTCGGTGTCGGAGACCGTGGTGTCGTCGACCGTGACGTACGCGGTCAGGTGGTCCGGTGCCCACCGCAGCTGGAACTCGGCGACGTCCTCCACCTGGTGCAGCGGCAGCTTGCGCCAGGTCAGGTCCGTCGGCGCGGCGGCCGTCAGCGGCACCTCACCGGCGAAGACGTTCGCGGTGCGCAGCCGGGCGGGCAGCTCACCGTCGATCGCCCCGTAATAGGCCGGCTTGGCGCGCAGGTTGTCGTCGAACAGCAGCGGCCCGCCGTTGCCGGAGCGCCAGGAACGCCCGTCGGTGAGCCCCCAGACCGTGACGGCCAGCAGATCATCGGCGTACGCCCGGAAGATCCGGAAGGCGTCCCGGTAGTAGTAGCCCTGGTCGATGAACTTCGCCTGGGTGGCCGGGGTACCGGTGGTGACGTCGAGTTCGGTGACGGCCTGGGTGACCGGCAGATCCGAGAACGTCTCCAACGCGGTCTCCAGGGCGCTGATCGGCATGGCCAGCGAGACGTGGAACTGGTGACCCACCCCGTGCACCGGCACCCCACGGGCCAGCAGGCGCTGCACCAGGGCCAGGTAACGGGCCTGCTTGCCGCTCTGCTCGGTGTTGTAGTCGTTGATGAACAGGGTGACCGGACGCTCCGCGCCCTCGGCCGCGTAGACCTCGTTGAACGCCTCGTCGGCGTAGGTGAAGGTCAGGTCGATGAAGTTCTCACCGAGGATCCGGTACCACTCGCTGCGACGCAGACCGTCGCTGTACTCACCACTGTCGCTGACCACCTCGTTGACCGCGTCGAAGGCGTACAACGGGTTGGTGGGGGAGCCGAACTTGCCGTACCGCTCGCTCATGGACTCCGCGACGTTGAAGATGTGGGTACGCAGCCGCTCCCGCAGCACCTGCTGGTCGGCGGCCGAGGTGGTCAGCGGCTGACCGGCGGAGTCCTGGAAGAACCAGGCCGGGGTCTGACTGTGCCAGACCAGCACGTGACCGTAGACCCGCAGGTCGTTGTCGCGGGCGAAGTCCATCATGGTCAGCGCCTGCTCGTGCGGGCGGAAGTTGCCCGCCTCGTCGTACCAGGCCTCCGGCTTCATGTGGTTCTCGGCCGTGATCTGGTTGAAGTGCCGGGTCAGCAGCTGGGCGGGGGCACCGATGGTCTCCCGGCTGTCGATGGCCACCCCGACCGGGAATTCCGTGGTCTCGTGCAGCGGGGTGAGGTCCTCGATGACCGGCGGCTCGGGCACCCGTACGACGATGTCGTCGGCGAGGAAGTCGCTGGTGTTGCCGGGCACGTCCTCGCCCTGCCAGCGGGTCTCGAAGTAGAGGAAGGCGCTGTCCGCGGCCGGCATGGTGAACCGTGCGGTCACCTCCGTCCAGCCCGAGTTGGTGATCGTCTCGAACTGGGCCAGGGTGCTGAAGGACTGACTGCTCCCGGTGGTGCTGGCCAGGCTCAACCAGATCTGGTCGGCCGGCTGGCCCTCGGCGAACCGCAGCCAGGCGCTCAGCTCGTAGGTCACCCCGGCGGTGAACAGGCCGGTCACGTCCCGACCCAGCCCGGCACCCTGGTTGACCCGGTCGCTGACCAGCGCGGCCGAGGTGCCGCCGTGCGCGACATCGGTGATGGTGACGCTCGGGGCCCCCGGGCCACCGTCGCGTGGCCCCCAGTCGTCCAGACCGTCCTCGAAGTCGGTGTCGATGACGATCGTGCCCGGCGCAGGTCCGCCACCGCCGCCGTCCTCCGGCGCGGTGATCAGCACGTCGTCGAGCAGGAACGGGGTGGTGCCCTCGGCCTCCACGTACAGGGTGGCGGCGTCCAGACCGGTGGGCAGGGTGTACTCGCCGCCGATGCGTACCCACTCGTCGGCGGTGGTGCTGACGTTGTCGCCGATCCAGGTGTAGGTGTTGTCACCACCACCGGCCGGGGTCGACTCGACGGTGAAGTGCACTCCGGCGCTGCCCTCGGTGCCGGCCGGAAGTTTCGCCCATGCGCTGACGGTGTATCGGATGCCCGGCCGCAGCAGCGTGGTCGCGTTGGTGGCCGGGCCCTGCCAGTTGGCGGTGCGGCCGGTGACGGACAGACTGCTGTCGCTGTCGCGTCCCTCCTCGGCGAGGGCGAGGGTCACCTCACCCCGTGGTCCCCAGGGGGCGTACGAGCCGGACTCGAAGTCGTTGCTGAGCACGACCTCGGCGGCGGCGGCCGGGGTGGGGGCGACGGTGACGGCCGCGACGAGCGCGGCCGAGCAGAGTACGGCGAAAGTACGTGATCGGCGTCGTGATCGATGGGACGGATTCCACAGGCGCATCGACTGGTCCCTTACGCAAATTGGACAGTGGTGGGGGTGCCTGACATCGGGTTTCCGGACAGATCCAAGCGCGTGCATGTTATGTCGAGCCGATTGGCATGGCCAGAACTTCCGGAAGTTTTCGGAAAGATTCGTGGGGTCGGTGGCGATGGCGGCTGTCGTCGCGCTGCGTCAGGTGATTCGATCGGCGCACGTGGCGACACAGCATGTGGTGTTGAGGTTCCGAGCCCGTTCCCATATATAGTGGTGCTCGCAGCTGGTTCGGCAGTCACTCCACGACGGCCGAGGCAAGAGGGAACCCGGTGGAATTCCGGGACTGCCCCGCAGCGGTGAGTGGGAACGACCGCCGTCAACGAAGCACTGGGCCCGCCAGGTCTGGGAAGCGACGGCCAGTAGGCACGAACACGCCCACGAGTCCGAAGACCTGCCAGCGCGCCGCACGCGTACGTGTGCGGCGGTCGAAGGCCGCGCGGGACGGCCGACGCCATCAGCTGGTCCTCGACGGCGCTCCGTCCGTCCGGTGACCAGCGGCGTCCTCCCGCGTGCCCGTCGACCTTCACCGACCGGTACGAGGAGGGACCATGACGGTGACCCGGGAACAGGCGGGGCCGGAGCAACGCCGGCACGTGATGCAGGTGCGTAAACGCAACGGCGACACCGAGCCGGTGGACGTCAACAAGATCGTCAAGGCGGTGGAGCGCTGGGTCACCGACCTGGACGAAATCGACCCGCTGCGGGTGGCGACGAAGACGATCAGCGGCCTGTACGACGGTGCGACCACCGCCGAGCTGGACAAGTTGTCGATCCAGACGGCCGCCGAGCTGATCGGTGAGGAGCCGCAGTACTCCAGGCTCGCGGCGCGGCTGCTGGCCGCGTTCGTCGACAAGGAGGTCCGCGGCCAGCAGGTGGCGAGCTTCAGCCAGTCCATCCGGTACGCCCACGGCCTGGGCCTGATCGGCGACGTCACCGCCGCGTTCGTGGCCCGCAACGCCCGCAAGCTGGACGACGCCGTCGACCCGGCCGGGGACCTGCGGTTCGAGTACTTCGGGCTGCGGACCGTCGCCGATCGGTACCTGCTGCGGCATCCGCAGACCCGGCTGGTGGTGGAGACCCCGCAGTACTGGCTGCTGCGGGTCGCCTGCGGGCTGTCCCAGACCCCCGGCGAGGCAATCGGCTTCTACCGGCTGATGTCCAGCCTGGCGTACCTGCCGAGTTCGCCGACGCTGTTCAACTCCGGCACCCGACACACCCAGATGTCGTCGTGTTTCCTTGTCGACTCGCCCCGCGACGAACTCGACTCGATCTACGAGCGCTACCACCAGGTGGCGAAGCTGTCGAAGTTCTCCGGCGGCATCGGCATCTCCTGGACGCGGGTGCGGGGCCGGGGCGCGCTGATCCGGGGCACCAACGGTAGGTCGAACGGCATCGTGCCGTTCCTCAAGACCCTCGACGCCGGGGTGGCGGCGGTCAACCAGGGCGGCCGGCGCAAGGGCGCGGCCTGCGTCTACCTGGAGCCCTGGCATCCGGACATCGAGGAGTTCCTGGAGTTGCGCGACAACACCGGCGAGGAGTCCCGGCGTACGCACAACCTGAACCTGGCCAACTGGATCCCGGACGAGTTCATGCGCCGGGTGGAGGCCGACGGCGACTGGTCGCTTATCGATCCCTCCGACGCGCCGGAGTTGCCCGACCTGTACGGCGAGGCGTTCGACGAGGCGTACCGGGCGGCGGAGAAGAAGGCCGTCCGCACGGTCAAGGCCCGCGACCTGTACGGGCGGATGATGCGTACCCTCGCGCAGACCGGCAACGGGTGGATGACGTTCAAGGACGCGGCCAACCGGCTGTCCAACCAGACCGGCGCGCCGGGCAACACGATCCACCTGTCGAACCTGTGCACCGAGATCCTGGAGGTCAACAGCGACACCGAGACGGCGGTGTGCAACCTCGGGTCGATCAACCTGGCCGCGCACGTCAGCGCGGACGGCATCGAATGGGGCAAGCTGCGCGCGACCGTCCGCACGGCGGTGCTCTTTCTCGACCGGGTCATCGACATCAACTACTACCCGGCCGAGCAGGCGGCGGCGTCGAACCCGCGCTGGCGGCCGGTCGGTCTCGGCCTGATGGGCTTGCAGGACGCCTTCTTCACCCTGCGGCTGCCGTTCGACTCCACGCCGGCCCGAGAGCTGTCCAACCGGGTGCAGGAGGAGATCCTGCTGACCGCCCTGGAGACCTCGGCCGGGCTCGCCCAGCAGTTCGGCCCGCACCCGGCGTACGCCGACACCCGGGCCGCGCGCGGTGAGCTGCACCCGGACCTGTGGGGCGCCGAGGTCATTCAGGTCGAGCGGTGGGCGGCGCTGCGCGAGATGATCGCCGCGCACGGCCTGCGGAACTCGCTGCTGGTGGCCATCGCGCCGACGGCCACCATCGCCTCGATCGCCGGCTGTTACGAGTGCATCGAGCCGCAGGTGTCCAACCTGTTCAAACGCGAGACGATGTCCGGCGAGTTCCTTCAGATCAACACCTACCTGGTACGCGAACTCAAGGCGCGCGGGCTGTGGACGGCGTCGATCCGCGAGCAGATCAAACGCGCCGAGGGGTCGGTGCAGGGCATCGCCGAGCTGCCCGAAGAGGTACGGCAGCTGTTCCGCACCGCGTGGGAACTGCCGCAGCGGACGTTGATCGACCTGGCTGCGGCCCGCGCCCCGTTCATCGACCAGTCGCAGTCGCTGAACCTCTTCATCAGCGCGCCGACCATCGGCAAGCTCTCCTCGATGTACCTCTACGCCTGGAAGTCCGGGCTGAAGACCACCTACTACCTGCGGTCGCGTCCGGCGACCCGGATCCAGCAGGCCACCGTCGCCGTCACGCCGACCGTCGCGGTCAGTGATGACGAAGCACTGGCCTGCTCCCTGGAGAATCCCGAGAGCTGCGAGGCCTGCCAGTGACCACCGTTTCCGAATCCAGCACCGGCGCCAGCCCAGGGGAGCGGCAGATGCTGCTCGACCCCGGCATGGACCTGACCTTGCGGCCGATGCGCTACCCGCAGTTCTTCGACCGGTTCAAGGACGCCATCCGCAACACCTGGACCGTCGAGGAGGTCGACCTGCACTCCGACCTCTCCGACCTGGCCAAGCTCTCCTCGGCCGAACAGCACCTGGTGTCCCGACTGGTCGCCTTCTTCGCCACCGGCGACACCATCGTCGCCAACAACCTGGTGCTCAACCTCTACCAGCACATCAACTCCCCGGAGGGACGGCTCTACCTGTCCCGGCAGCTGTTCGAGGAGGCGGTGCACGTCCAGTTCTACCTGAATCTGCTCGACACCTACGTGCCCGACGAGAAGCAACGGTACGAGGCGTTCGCGGCGGTGGAGAACATCCCGTCGATCGCCCGCAAGGCCGAGTTCTGTTTCAAATGGATCGACTCGATCTTCGAGCTGCGGGAGTTGAAGACCCGCGCCGACCGGCGGGCGTTCCTGCTCAACCTGATCTGCTTCGCCGCCTGCATCGAAGGACTGTTCTTCTACGGCGCATTCGCCTACGTGTACCTCCTGCGTTCCCGAGGGCTGCTGCACGGGCTGGCCTCCGGCACCAACTGGGTGTTCCGCGACGAGTCGATGCACATGGCCTTCGCCTTCGACGTGGTCGACACCGTACGCGCCGAGGAACCCGACCTCTTCGACGCCGAGATGGAGCAGCAGGTACGCGACATGCTCGCCGAGGCGGTCGACTGCGAGGTCCAGTTCGCCGCCGACCTGCTGGAGCAGGGCGTCTCCGGGATGCCGCTGGCCGACATGCGGCAGTACCTGCAACACGTGGCCGACCGGCGACTGGCGATGCTCGGCATCGAACCGATGTACGGCTCGACGAACCCGTTCGCCTTCATGGAACTGCAGGACGTGCAGGAGCTGTCGAACTTCTTCGAACGCCGCGTCTCGGCCTACCAGGTCGGCGTGACCGGCACGGTCAACTTCGACGACGACTTCTGATCCCGGTCTCAACCGATCCGCCGTTTCGGCGGTATGGCAGTCACCCACCCACCCGGATACCGCCATACCGCCGAAACGGCTCTCCAAATCCCCGCCAAACCGAGCTACCCGCCGCCAGCCGCCCGCATGCGGGCTTGCCCGCAGGCCCGCAGGCCCGCTCATGGGGTGTGGCCCTTTGCTCTGCTTCAACCCACGCAACGGGTTCGGCAGCAAACCGGTGCGTGGGTTGAAGCAGAGCAAAGGAGGCCGGTGGAGGTTGAACCCATGCACTCCGTCGGGGCTGTAGGGCGACTACGCGTCAGGCATCAGGACGCAGAATTCGTTGCCGTCGGGGTCGGCCATCGCCACCCGGCCGGTCTCGCTCCGACCGGCGTCGCCCCGGCCGGTCTCGCTCCGACCGGTCTCGTCCAGGTCGGTCTCGCCCCGGCTCGCACCCAGGTCGGCGTCGATTCGGGTTGCGCCGAGGGCGAGGAGGCGGTCGACCTCTGCCTGCTGGTCACCGTCGGGCGGGGGAACGAGGTCGAAGTGCAGGCGATTACGGCCCAACCTCGGCATCAGTGGTGGGCCACCCCAGGTGATCTTCGGGCCGCCGTGCGGCGATCGGATCGCGGTCTCCTGGTCCTGGTCCCACACCAGCGGCCAGCCGAGCGCGGCACTCCAGAAGTAGCCGACCTGCTGCGAACCGTCGCAGGCCAGCGCGCCGACGAACCCGCATTCGGCGAGGAAGTTGTTGCCGGGCTCGATGACGCAGAACTCGTTGCCCTCGGGATCGGCGAGGACCACGTGCTGATCCTCGGGGCCCTGCCCGACATCGACGTGCCGCGCGCCGAGCGCCAACGCCCTGGCCACCGTCTGCCGCTGGTCCTCCAAGGAGGTGCTGGTCAGGTCGAGATGCATCAGGTTCTGGCCGATTTTGGGCTCCTGGCTCGCGAGGAAGCAAAGCCGGAAGCCGGTGTCGTCGGTGGGCAGAAGGGCGACTCCGTCGAGTGGATCGTCCGTCACGTTCCATTGCAGCAGTTCCGACCAGAAGCGCGCGAGCCGCGACGGTTGATGGGCATCGACGCAGAGCGCGAACAGGTGACATGCCATCTCGTTGCTCATCTCCGCTCCGCAGACCGACCATCTCGACCACACCGCCGGCCCGGTCACCGTCGACCGACCACCGCTGGACGGGAGCGTAAGGCCGAGCCACGATCGGCGCAGCTGAGTAACTAGCGTGCGAACCTCCCGAGCAGCTCCGGCCCGATCGGGTGGTGCAGCAGGTGCAGGGGCGCGGCGTCGATGCCGGCCTCGGTGAGCGCCCGCGCGTACGCCGCCGCGGTCGCGTCGTCCACCAGGCCGTGCACCAGCGGCAGGTCCGCAACGGTCGACCACAGTAGCGACTCCAGCCGGCAGGAGGCGATCGTCCCGGGCAACCCGAGCACGTTGCCGTCGACCGGCACCGGCGGCAGGTCCCCGGGTATGTCGCGTTCGGTCTCGCCGACGCCCAGGAGCCCACCGCCGACCACCAGGATGTCGTGGTCGCGGCGCATCCGGGTCAGGGCCTTTCCGGTGTCCAATGCGGGCGGGAACGAGTCGTCCACCACGATGGTGCCGGGTGCCAGCCGGTCGACCTCGATCGGTGCGGTGGCCGCGCTCGTCGCCGCGATGATCACGTCCGCCGTGTAGCCCGCTCGGGCGATTCCCGGTGCCGACGGGCACACCTCGATGGTGCCGGCGAAGCCGTCCGCCCGCAGCCGCGCGGCGTGCTCGCCCAGTCGGGGCGCGGCGGCAGGAACGTCGCAGAGCACGAGTCGCGCGGGCGGCTGGTCGGCCCGGGTGAGCAACAGCCGCAGCGCGGAGAACCCGATCGAACCGAGACCGACCACGGCGAGGTCGCGGCCGGCGAGGCTGCGCCCGGTGGCGGCCAGCGCGGCCTGCACCGTGCGGACGACGGAGACGACGGTGACGGCATGGCCGGTGGTCACCGCCACCCCGCTGCGGGTACGGCGCAGCACCCCGAGGCCGTAGCCGGTGCGGGCGGGAATCATCCCGGCCAGCGACACGCAGCGGGCGCCGAGGCGGGCGGCCAGGTCCACCGCCTCGGCGGCCTCGTCGGCGAGGGCGTCCCCGGCGGCGGTCAGCTCGTCGGCGAACCGGGGCAGGCAGACGAAGCCGGAGACGCCCAGCGGCGTGGTCAGCTGCTCCAGCAGACGCGGACGGCCACCAGGAAAGAGCAGTTCGCGTAGCTGGGCCCGGGGCAGGCTGCCGGCGGGCAGCCCGGCGATCGCGGCGAGCTGGGCCGGCGGCGGCAGGTAGCCGACGATGGCCGCGGCCAGCCTGGTCGGTCGGCCGGGAACGGCCGTCGTCGCCGGCACGGCGTCACCGGCGACCACGGCAGGCGTGGGCGTCTGGTCCCCACGGGCCGGGTCGGTGTGCTCGGCGGCGGCGGCGGTCAGGTCGGCGCGGAGCCAGTCGGCGAGCCGGCGCAGCTCGGCCGGGGTGACTGTGGCGGGACCGCCGCGCAGGGTGACCCGGAGCCCGTCCTGCTCGGGGCGCGCGGTCAGGAACAGGTCAGTCCCGAGGGGCGGTGGCGCCAGTTCACTTTCGGCGTCCCAGTCGAGGCTGAGCCGGTCGGCATCGCTCGGCACGGGGGGCGGCGTGTCGCCTACCGCTGGCGACGGCGCATCGACGACCTCCCGCGATGCCGTGAACGCTGCGGCGGCCGGCGGCGCGGTGCGGGCGGAGAAGTCCAGGAAGCTGAAGAAGAACTGCGCTCCGATCGGCGTGCCGCCCGGGCCGGTGGGCACGGCCGCCGCGATCGACGGCGGGTCGTCGTACCGGCGGGCAGTAGCGACCTCGGCCCCGACGTGGGCGAGCTGTTCGGCGAAGCCGGCCGAGCCCTCCAGCCGTAGCGGCAGCATCGCCGCGCACGGGCCGAAGATCCGGTGCAGGTCCGGCAGCGGATGATCCCGACCGGTCAGCGCCAGGCCGAAGACCAGGTCGTCCTGTCCGGTGAACCGAGCTACCGCCCGGTGGTACGCGGTCAGCACCGGGGCGTACAGGGTGGTCGCCGCCGAGGCGGCCAGCCGGCGCAGCCCGGCGACCACGGTCCCGTCCAATGTGAAGCCGCAGACCGGCTCGGACGTACCGCCCGGGTCGGGCGCGCTGCCGAGGGCGGGTAGCACCGGCGGCCGGTACGGGGTGCCGAAGCGTCCGCGCCACCAGCCGTGGGCGTCCGGGTCGGGTGGGCCGGCGACCCGGACGGCCAGCAGATCGACGTAGTCGCGGAAGTGGGTGCGCAGCGGAGGTAGTCCGTCGGGCTGGTCGGCCACCAGCCGGTGGTAGACCGTCAGCAGTTCCTGGCCGAGCAGGGCGACGCTGTAGCCGTCACCGATCAGGTGGTGGGCGTGCACCAGCAGGATGTGGTCGTCGGGGGCGAGCCCCAGCAGTTGCAGTCGCAGCAGCGGCCAGGCCCACGGCTCGAAGCGACGGCGGCGTTCCTCGGTGACCAGGGTGCCCACCTCGGCGGGGCCGGCGACCGCCCGGTAGCCGACCGGCAGCCGTAGCGAGGCGGGAAGTTCCTGCTGGACCGGGGGACGGGCCTCGGCGGGAAAGACGGTACGCAGCATCGGGTGCCGGGCCACCAGCAGGTCGACGGCGCGCTGGAAGACGTCGCGACGTAGCCGGCCGCGCAGTCGTAGCCGGGCCAGCCAGGCGGTGCCGTCGCCCGGTGCGATGGCGTCGGCGAGCAGGAAACCGCGCTGGGTGGCCGTCACCGGGTAGGGCCCGCCCGGACCGGCGTCCACCGGGCCGGTGACCCGGTCCATGGCTGCGGTGGTGCGGCCCGTGCCGTCGGTGGTACGGCGGATGGCGGTGGTGGCGTCGATCTCGGCGGCGAGGCCCCGCAGGGTTCGGTGCTGGTAGATGACGGTCGGGCTCGGTGTGGCCGGGAACTGTTGTTGGACGCGGGCGAAGACCTCCAGCACCAGGATGGAGTCGCCGCCGAGGGCGAAGAAGTCGTCGTCGGGCGCGATCGTCGGCAGGTCGAGCAGCTCACCCCAGATTCGGGCCAGCCTCGCCTCGGTTGCGGTGTATCCGCCGGCAGCGGCGTCCGGACCGGCGGGCGCCGGGAGTCGCTCCGGGCCGGCGGCGGGTGCGAAGCCGCCCAGTGCACGCAGCCGGTCCCGGTCGACCTTTCCGGAGGAGGTCAACGGAAGCGTGTCGAGCAGATGGATGCGCGCCGGGACCAGTGGCTCCGGCAGCCGGGCGGCGAGATACTCGCGCAACTGGGCCGCCGTGGGCCCGGTTCCCGGTCCGGGGGCGACAAAGGCGTGCAGCCGTGGATGGGGCTCGGCCTGGTGCAGCACCGTCGCGGCGGTCACCGCCGGATGGGTACGCAGCACCGCCTCGATCTCACCGGGCTCCAGCCGGTACCCGTGGATCTTCACCTGGTCGTCGAGCCGACCGAGGAACTCCAGGGTGCCGTCGGCGGTGGCGCGAACCCGGTCGCCGCTGCGGTAGTACCGTTCGCCGTCGAGCCGGGTGAAGACGGCGACGGTCAGCGCGGGCTCGTCGAGGTAGCCGGCGGTGACGCCGACGCCGCCGATCAGCAGCTCACCTGCCGTCCCGGGCGGGCAGGGGTTGCCGTCCGGGTCGACCACGCGGATCCGGGCCCCGCCGACGGGTCGACCGATCGGCAGTCGGCGTACCGCCTCGTCGGGGCGGTTGTCGATCACATGCCAGGTGGTGTTGATCGTCGCCTCGGTGGGGCCGTACAGGTTGGTGATCCGGCAGCCGTCGCCGAACAGGTTGAACCACCGGCGTACCGGCACCGGCGACAACTCCTCCCCGCCGACGTGGACCCACCGCAGAGCACTGAGATCCGGCCGTACGCCCTCGCGGGTGGTGCGGTCCTCGGCGGCCCGCAGCAGCCGCTCCCAGAGGGTGGGCACCGAACTCCACACGGTGAGCCGGTCCCGTTCCAACCGGGACAGCAGCACCTGCGGGTCGCGCAGTTCCGACCGGGCGAAGGTGACCACCGTGGCCCCGACCAGCAGCGGCGCCAGGATCTGCCGGACCGAGGCGTCGAAGCAGATCGACGAGGTCTGGGCCAGCCGGTCACCGGCGTGGTAGCCGAAGGTGTCGATGGCCCAGTCGAGGTAGTTCGACATCGACCGGTGGGTGATCGGCACCCCCTTCGGCCGTCCCGTCGAGCCCGACGTGAAGATCACGTACGCGGTGTCGTCCGGCCCGACCGTCGGAGCCCCGGGTCCGTCCGCCCCGAGCCGGACCGCCGGGCGGTCGAGCGGAACCGCCGTGCCGTCCAGCCGGGTCATCGCGCCGTCGAGTCGGACCGCCGTGCCGTCGAGTCGGGCGGCCGTGGTCGCGCAGTCGTCGTCGTGCAGCACCACCCGGACGCGGGCGCGGCGCAGTTGTCCGTCGAGGCGAGCCGGGGGATGGGCGGCGTCCAGCGGCACCCAGGCGGCTGCCGCGCGCAGGATCCCGACCACCCCGATGATCGAACTCGCGCCGGGGGCGGTGAGCAGCCCGACGTGCTCGCCGGGGCGTACCCCGTGGGCGAGCAGCAGCGCCGCCACCCGGTCGGCGGCCTGGTCCAGTTCCCGGTAGGTCACCGTACGCCGACCATCGGTGACCGCCGTCGCGTCCGGGGTACGCCGACACACCGCCCGAATCCGGGCGCTGACGTCCCCGGCGGCGGGCTCCGGTCGTACGCTGCGATCCTGATCGCCGGGCCGCTGCCGCCCGGCGGCGAGGTCGACAAGCTCCTGGTGGTGCTCGGCGGCTAGCCGGGCCACCGTCTGTCGCCGGAACAACCGCAGCGGGAAGTTCCAGGACAGCCGCAGTGTCGTCCCCGACTCCCACCACAGCAGGCTGAGCCCGGTGGCGGCGGAACCGGAGCCGGCCGCCGTCGGGGTGACCGTCACCGGGCAGTCGGGATCGGTCTCGACCGGGAAGCGGGCGAAGCTGAACCCGGCCGGGCCGGCGGTACGCGGGCCGCTGTCGGTCGCGGGTAGCAGCCGAGCCAGGTCCAGGCTGGACACCGAGCCGTGTCGCTGTGCCTCGGTCCAGGACTGTCGGAGGCGGTCGGCCAGCCGGTCGGCCGGCTCGGTCGGGTCCACCTCGACCAGCAGCGGAAGGGTGTCGGCGAACGGCCCGACGAGCCGCTCGATGCCGGGCATCCGGGCGTCTCGGCCGGCCCGTGCCACGTTGACCGGCACCCGGTGCTGCCCACTCCACCTCGCCAGGCACCGCAGATACCCGGCGAGCAGCAGGTGGAACAGGGAGACACCGGCTTCGGCGGCCTGCTCGCGCAGCCGCGTCACGAGCGCGGGGTCCAGTTCGTCGGTGTGGGTGACGCAGGGCGGGGCGGGCAGGCCCCCCGGGTCGCCGTCGTACGGCAGCCGCAGCGTCCACCCCGGATCGTCGAACCTCCGACGCCAGTACGCCAGATCCGTCTCGCGTGGCGGGGCGAGGCCAGCGGCGAAGGCGGCGAAACTGCCGGTGGCGGGCAGCACCGTGGGGGTGCCTCCCGTCACCAGTCGGCTGTAGTCCGCCCAGAGTTGTTCGCTGAGCAGGTTGAGACTGAACCCGTCGGCGGCGGCGTGGTGCAGCACCAGGATCAGGTGCGAGCGGTCGGGTCGTTCCTGGGCGAGCACCGCCCGCAGCGGCGGTTGCCGGGTCAGATCCACCGGCGTGTTGCAGAGCTGCTCCTCCAGTGCGGTCAGCTCGCCGGTCAGTGGCCGTACGTCCAGGCTGATCGCGGCAGCGGCCGGGGGCACGATCACCTGCTGGGGGGCGGTGACGTCGGCGAGGAAGCGCACCCGCAGCATCGGATGCCGGGCGACGAGGCCGGTCAGTGCCCGGTCGAGCAGCCTCGCGTCCAGTGGCCCCGTGACGGTCTGCCGGACGAAGGCGTAACCGGCCACGCTCGGGTGCAGTCGTTCGTTGACGAACCAGGCCCGCTGCACCGCCGTGAGGGCGAACGGCTCCCCGTCGGCGAGCGAACCGGCCGGTGGTCCCTCGCCCGCCGCCGGTCGTGCCACCTCCGGTGGTGCGGCCTGGTGGGCCGAGGGCTGCCCCGGGACGGTTTCCGCCAGCGCGGCGGCCAACGTGGCGACCGTGGTGTACTCGAAGAACAGGGTGACCGGCAGGTGCCGCCCGAGTTCGTCCTCCAGCCGTTTGACCAGGTCGACTGCGGCCAGCGAGTCCAGTCCGAGGGCGAGGAACGAGTCGTCGTCGGCGATCTGGTCGCTCGCACGGTGCAGGGGCTCCGCGAGCAGTCGGCGCAGCAGCCGCGCCAGTTCCTCGACGTTCTGCTGACGTGCCGGCATCCTGGCCGGGACCTCGGTGGTCCCGAGGTCGACCGGCTGGGCGTCCGGACCGGCGGTCCGGCCGGCGCCCGCGACACCCGCCGGGTGTGCGGTCGACGGTTGCCGGTCCGCGACGATCAGGTGGGCGGCATCGACCTCCCGGGCAGCCAGCAAGGCATCCAGCGCGGCCCGCGCGGTCAGTGAGCCGGGGAGGTCGTGGCGGGCGCCGCCCCGGGCCGCCATCCCCGTGTCGCTGACGGCGGCCAGGCCGACCGCCTGGAATGGGCGGCCGGTCGCCCGCCGGGCGGCGGCGAAGGCGTCGAGGAAGGCGTTGGCCGCCGCATAGTCGCCGATCGCGGCGGCCAGACCGGGCAGCACCGCGCTGACCGAGGAGAAACCGACAAGCGCCGCCTGGTGGTGACCGTGCCGCAGCAGTGACTCCGCCACCAGGTAGCTGCCGCGTACCTTGGGCGCCAGTACCGCCAGGATGTCCGGGATCGACTTCGCCGCCAGGGTACCGACCCGGACCGTGCCGGCGGCGTGCCAGACGGTCCCCACCCGGGGCAGCCCGGCGAGCAGCGCGTCGACATCGGCCGGCACGGTCACGTCGCACCGCTGGTACGTGGCGGTGGCGCCGGCCGCGACCAACTCGTCGAGCAGGCCCGCCGGGGCCTGGGCCGACCGCCCGGCCAGCAGCAGGGTGGGTCGTCCCCCGCGGGCGAGGGTACGGGCCAACTCGGCGCCGAGCCCGCCACCACCACCCAGGATCACGTGCAGGCCATCGGGCTGTGTCGTACCCGCAGGCGAGACCGGGGCCGACACCGGCACCAGGTGCCGTTCGAGTCGGCGTCCGGCCCGCCAGGCCAGCCCGGTCAACTGGTCGGCGGGGTGCGCCGTGGCCTCGGCCAGGTGCAGGTCGGACAACTCCCGGCACACCGCCTCCACCCGGACAGCCAGGTCGTCCACGCTGGTCAGGTCGACCACCCGGGCCAGCAGGCCCGGTCGCTCGTCGGCCAGCGCCGCGCACAGCCCGCCCAGCACCGCCTGCACCGGACGGGGACGCTCGTGGTGCCCGGTGACCTGGACGTCCTCGGTGACCACGAGCAGCCGACCCCACCGGTTGTCCGGCTCGTCGAGCAGGGCACGCACCGCGCCCACCTGCTCGGCCACGGCGCGATCGAGGTCGGCCACCTCCGACAGGTCGACCGCGGCGCCGGCGAGCAGCACGGTCAGCTCCGGCGGCGTACCGTCGTCGGACTGCGCTGCGACCTGGACCGTGACGCCGCGTTCGCGCAGTGCCGTGGCGAGTCGGGCGGCCAGGTCAGCGTCGGCACCCGGGCCGCGCAACCGCACCCGGCCCGGCAGGTCGCGGCCGACCCCGACCCCCGGCCCGCCGGTGGTCGACGGCGTCTCCCGCCAGGTGACCCGGTGCAGGGGCAGCAGCGGCGACGGCGGAAGAGACCGTCGTTGGAACGGGTACGTCGGCACCGGCACCCGCCGCCGGTCGGTGTGCAGAGCGGCCCGGTCCAGCGGGCCACCGAGGGCCCAGAGCTGTCCCACCGCCGCCAGCAGAGCCCCGGTGGCCTGCGGCCCGTCCAGTACGGTCAACACCCGCGCCGGGTCGACTCCGACGTGCGGCGCCACGGCGCGCAGCCGGCCCGAGGCGCCCAGGTCGACGAAGGTGTCGTACCCGTCGGCGCACAGTTGCTTCAGCGCGATGCGCAGCTCAGGCTCGGTCGGTGGGGTCGCCGTGGCGGCGCGGCGGATCGCCTCGGCCGGGTCCAGTTCGCCTCGGCCTGCCGCCGCCGCCAGGTCGCCACCGCCGACGCCGAACAGCCGGTCCGGCCGTACGCCCCAGGCGGTGAGCTGACCGACCAGGGCGAGCCCGACCGCCACCGCCACCTGCCGGGCGACCTGCGGATCGCCGGGGCCGGTCAGGCACCAGGTCAGCAGTGATCGGCCCGGTACGGTCGGGGTGGCGACCTCGGTCAGCCGGTCGTGGAAGGCCGGCAGCCGGTCGTAGAGCTCACGTACCGCCGCCGGCGGCACCGTAGCGCCGTCGTCGGTGAGGACGAACACCGTGCGGGGTCGCCGGCTGACCGGCGCGACGTGCTCGCCCAGCGTGTCGGCGGCCCGGTCCAGCCGGACGGCCAGCGCACCGTCGGCAACCATCGCCAACCGGTAGGCGGCGTCGTCGCGGGCGGTACCGGCGCTGGCGCAGACCTCCGCCTCGGCCAGGTGCGGGTGCGCCCGCAGGTGGGCGGCGAGGTCCCGAGCCGCCTGCCGAAGCGCCGGCACCGAGTGCGCGCTCAGGGTGGCCAGGCCAATCTCCGACCCGCCGGGTGCGGTGGGCGTGGTGGCCGGGGATTCCCGCAGGATCGCGTGGGCGTTCGTCCCGCCGAAACCGAAGCTGTTCACCCCGGCGACCAGGGGGCCCGGTGCGGTCCACGAACGCCCCTGGGTGACCACTGCGAAACCGGCGGCGGCCAGGTCGCAGCGAGGGCTGGGCCGGGTGTGGTGCAGGGTGGGCGGCAGGTACCTGTGCCGCAGCGCCAGCACCACCTTCACCAGCGCCGGGAAGCCGGCCGAGTTGAGCAGATGCCCCAGGTTCGTCTTCACCGAACCCAACGCGCGCGGCACCCCGTCGACGGGCGGTGGGTAGGCCGCCGCCAGGGAACGGACCTCGACGGGGTCACCGAGTTCGGTGCCGGTGCCGTGGGCCTCCACGTACGACACCTGCCCCGGGTCCACACCGGCCTCCCGGTACGCCCGCGCGATCACCTCCCACTGCCGGTGCGGGTTCGGCGCGAGCATGCTCAACGCCCGCCCGTCGTTGCCGATCGCGGTCCCGGCGACCACGGCCAGCACCTCGTCCCCGGCTACCTGCGCGTCGTCGAGGCGGCGCAGCACCAGGGCGGCCCCGCCCTCGCCGGGAACGAAACCGTCGGCCTCGGCGGCGAAGGCGCGGCACCGTCCGGTGGGGGAGAGGGCCTCGGCGGCGGCCAACGACCGGTACCCGGTCTCGGTGAGGTTCAGGTTCACCCCGCCGACCACCGCGATGTCGCATTCGCCGGCGGCCAGGCTGCGGGCCGCCAGGTGCAGCGCCACCAACGCCGAGGAACATGCCGTGTCGACCGCGATCGCCGGCCCGGTCAGATCCAGGGTCTGCGCCAACCGAGCCGGTATCAGGTTGCGCAGGTTCCCGACCAGGGCGCCCGCCCCACCGGCCTGCCCGTCGGCGGCCAGCATCTGCGGGTAGGCGCTCTCCCCGACGGCTGCGAAGACCCCGATGCGGTGCCGGTGCCGGCGGGGCCCGGCGTACCCGGCGCGCTCCAGCGCCTCGTGCCCGATCTCCAGGAACAGCCGGGCGTGTGGATCGGTGAGCCGGGCCTCCTGATCGGTGAGGCCGAAGAACCCGGCGTCGAAGAGCATCGGGTCGTCCAGGAAGGAACCCCAGCGGGTGGTCTGCTCCGACGGGACCCACCGGTGTGCCGGTACCACCTCGACGGTGTCCACGCCGTCGACGAGCTGCTGCCAGAACCGCTCGGGGGTGTCCGCGCCGGCGAACCGGCAGGCCATGCCGATCACCGCCACCTGCGCCGGGCCCTGCGCCGGGGCCTCGGCGCTCGCACCGGTCGGGCGAGGCTGCGGTGCCTCGGCCAGCCGATCGGCGAGGGTGGCCACGGTGGGACAGTCCCGCAGGTCCGCCGGGTTCAGACGGGTACCCAGGGCGTCCTCCAGCCCGGCGAGCACCTCCATTGCCTTGAGGGAGGACCCACCGATGGCCAGGAACCGGTCGTGCGGGCCGATTGTGGCGGGGGGACGGCCCAGCACCCGGGCCCAGACCTCGCGGACGAGGGCCTCCAACTGCGGAGCGGACCGCCCGGCGGGGAGGACGGACCCGGCCACACCCCCCGAATCCTCGGCCGCCGGGGTGCACCAACGCCGCTCGCGGTCGGCGAAGTCGCCGGCCAGGTACCGTTCGCGCATCCGGCGTCGGCGCAGCTTTCCGCTGGTGGTCCGGGCGAAGGCGCCGGGCGGCAGCGGCAGCACCCGGACCTCGTCGTGACCGCAGGCCTCCGCCACCCGGGCCCGTACCGCGGCCAGCACCGCAGCCGCCTCGGCCGGTGGGCGGGCCCAGGGCACGAACACCACGATCCGTTCCCCACCGGAGTCCGGGTCGGTCGTCCCGACCACCACGGCCACCTCGCCGGGCAGGTCGGGGGTGGCCACCGCCACGGTCTCCAGGTCCGCGGCGTGGAAGGTGCGGCCGTTGACGAACACCACGTCCTTGGCCCGGCCGGTGACGCAGAGCCGCCCCTCGCGCAGGAAACCCAGATCGCCGGTACGCAGCCAGCCGTCGACGAAGGTGTCCCGGGTGGCCTGCGGATCGCGGTGGTAGCCCCGGGCCACGTTCGGGCCGCGTACCTCGATCTGGCCGACCCGCTGTTCCGGCAGGGGTCGACCGCCTTCGTCGACGACGCGTACCGCGCATCCGGCCACCGGGTGGCCCAGGTCCATCAGTTCCACCGCGTGCGGGCCGGGCCGGGTGGGCATCGCCACCCCCCGGCTCAACTCGGCCCGGTCGAGCACCTGCGGTCGGGCCACCTCGCCGGGCGGGGGGAAGGTCACCGCCAGGGTCGCCTCGGCCAGCCCGTACACCGGTCGCAGGGCGGCGGGGTCCAGTCCGGTCGCCCGGGTGTGGGCCAGGAAGGACCGCCAAACCGCAGGTGAGATCGGTTCCGCCCCCACCACCATGCAGCGCACCGCACTCAGATCGAGGCCGGCCAGGGTCTGGGCCGGCACCCGGCGGACCGCCAGGGCCAACGCGAAGTTCGCCGCGGACAGCAGGGTGGCCCGGTGCCGGTGGGCGGTGGTGAACCAGAGCACCGGGCGTTTGGCGAAGGCCAGCGGAGGGATGCGTACCTGCTTGAGGCCGACGGCCAGCGGGGTGAGGTGGGTGCCGATCAACCCCATGTCATGGAAGTACGGCATCCAGCTGACCAGGACGTCGTCCGGGCCTGCCTGGCTGGCCAGCCTGGCCTGTTCCAGGTTGGCCAGGACGTTGTCGTGGGTCAGCTCCACCCCCCGGGGTGCACCGGTGCTGCCGGAGGAGAACTGGAGGAAGGCCAGCTCATCCCCGGCGCAGGTGGGCAGTTCCTCGACCGGGGTACCGGTGCGCAGGTCGGCCAGGCGCAGCACCGGCCCGTCCAGGCCCTCGGCCACCGCTGCGCTGGCGGGGTCGGTCACCACCACGGCGTCGGCGAGCAGTTGCCGTACGGCGCGTACCCGGTGGGGTTCGGGGGGCAGGGGCACCGGCACCAGCCCGGCGGCCAGGGCACCCCAGAACATCGGCTGGAAGTCGTCGCCGGCGTCGGCGAGCAGGAGGGCGGGAGTGCCGGGGGCGACCCCGGCGGCCCGGAAGCCGCCGGCCACCCGCAGCGCCTCGTCGCGCAACTGGCGGAAGCTGACCGTACGCTCCGTGCCGTCCTCCCGGACATGCACGATTACCTGCTCAGGGGCCCGGTCGGCGGCATCGAGGAGGACACCCAGCAGGCCCCGGTGGGCACCCGGCCCGATGGCAGTCGACACAGCAGGATGGTAGGCGGTAGAGATCTTGGGCTCGGAGCCGGAGGTGTGGGTGGCCCTCGGGGTCAGTGAGTATCGGGACCGGTGACCGTCAGAGCCTTCAGCGGTCGATTGTCGGCCTGCGGGTCGCCGGTGGCCGTGGCGGCCGGCTCGCCAGGGTGGGACACCAACTCGCTGGTCGGGACCGACTCGTCGCAGGACTGGCAGAGCAGGACCAGTTCCACCGGTTGGTCGCAGCGGGTGTGCACCAGGGTCCGGTCGGGCGAGGCCTGAGCGCCGGGGCAGTTCCGCTCACCCCACTGCAGCAACGCGGCCAGCACGGGGGCCAGCTCACGCCCCCGTCCGGTGAGGCGGTACTCGTGCCGTACCGGCCGGTCCCGGTAGGGGATCCGTTCCAGGATGCCGGCCTCGACCAGGGTGCTGAGTCGTTGGGCGAGGACGTTGCGGGCTATGCCGAGGCTGTCGAGCAGGGACTCGAAGCGGCAGTCACCCACCATCGCGTTGCGCACGATGAGCAGGGTCCAGCGCTCGCCGACCACCTCCAGAGCCCGTGCGATCGAGCAGTCCTGTCCGTACCCGCGAGGAGCCATTGGGTCATCGTAGAGGCGCGTGATCCACCGCTACCCTCCCTGGCCGGCCACGGGCGCACTACGCTGCCCCAGCAGCAGCGCGGCCACCAGGCCGGCCACGGTGAGTCCGGCGGTCACCGCGAAGGCCGTGGGCAGGCCGGCGTCCACCGGTCCCGGCAGCTGCGAGACGGACTGTTGGGCGACGAGTACGGCCGACACGGCGGCCAGGCCGAGCGCCCCGCCCATGCTGAACGAGGCGTCGGACAGGCCCGAGGTCGCGGCGGAGTCGGCCTCGGTGGCATCCAGAGTCACCCCGATCTGTGCGGCGACGAAGGCCGCGCCGGCACCGAAGCCGACCAGAGGCAGCACGCTGAGCAGGTCGACCGTGGACAGCGGGCTGTCGACCATGGCCAGGGCCAGCAGGCCGGTTCCGGCCAGGGACAGGCCCGCCAGGGCTACCAGCCGCAAACCGTGCCGCAACACCACCGCCTGGCCGAGGTACGAGCCGATGACCGAGGACAGGGTCAGGGCGGTCATCAGGGCACCGAACATGGTGGCCGAGAGTCCCAACGCCTCCTGCCCGTACAAGGTGATCAGCAGCAGGACCCCTTCGATCACCGTGCCGGCGATGAACAGCACCCCCAGGCTGCCCACCCGGTTGCCGGACAGCAGCAGTCCGGGTCGGATCAGGCGGCGCCCGGTGCGTGCCTCGAGGGCCAGGCCGAGCAGCAGCAGCACCGACGCCCCGGTCAGTCGCAGGAGAACGCCGCCGGTGGGGCCGGCAGGTCCGAGCGCGGCGATGATCGTCCAGCCGATCAGGGTCAGGGCGCTGATCAGGCAGGTGGCGCCGGCCACCTCCAGTGGATGTCCGGAGCGGCCGCACCGGTCCTCCGGCAGGATCGGGACCAGCAGCACGGCGAGGATCCCGATGGGCACGTTGAGCAGGAACACCCATCGCCACCCGAGGTTGTCGGTGAGCAGTCCGCCGAGCAGCAGCCCTGCGGTGCCGCCGAAGGCACCGATGAGGGTCCAGAAGCCGAGCGCGCGGGACCGGGCCGGACCGGAGCCGAGGGCGATGGCGAGCAGCGGCAGGGCGGTCGTGGCGACCAGGGCGGCACCGACTCCCTGCACGATGCGTGCGCTGACGAGCACTTCCCCGGTCCAGGCCGTCGCCGACAGCAGGGAGGCGACGGTCACCATCGCCAGCCCGATGGTGAACAGCCGACGCCGACCGAAGAGTTCGGCCAGTCGGCTGCTGAGCAGCAGTACCCCGCCGAAGGTGATCAGGAAGGCGGACATCAGCCAGTGCGTGTTCGCTGTGGACAGTTGCAGTGCCCGCGCGATGCTCGGGATGGCGGGATAGATGACGGTGCTGTCCAACGCCGCCATCAGGAAGGACGCGCCGAGGGTGCCGAGGGCCAGCCATTGCCGTCCGTCGAGAGGGGTTGCCGACGCCGACGCTGCGCTGAAGTTGTCCACCATCCAGCCCCTTGGTTCCCCGTGTCGCGGACCCGGGTAACCCGGTCGTGTCTGGGTGGCCCGGACGCCGCGCGTGCGGACTGCCCACAGCCATGTCGGTCCGGTTTTGAAACTTACGTGGGCAAATGAAGATAGCAGCAGTGGCGCCATATAGCACGACCCTGTGCTCTCCGGCTCTCCCGGGTGGCGCCACACCTGCCGGGCGGCTTTCCCGCCGACGGGCAGGAGCGGGGCGCGCGCCGAATGCAGTTCAAGGGGGCGATCGGGTGCCGAGCCCTCGGTGGTGCGGATACCTGCGACAGGCGCGGCTTCTCCGATCGTGGCATGTGGGGTGGGGTGCCGATCGGGATCTGCGGAGGGCAGCACTGACCGGCCCACCGGGCGGATCCGGCGGGCCGGGTGGGGGTGGGGTCGTGGACGGCCGCCGCCAGTCAGGCGGACCGCGGGTGTCTACCCGCGGTCGGTCCTACGGCGGAGGCTCAGGACAGGGGGAAGGCCAGCAGGATCGGTGGGTCGAGGGAGGTCATCCGGCGCAGCTGCAGGTCGGCCTCGATGGCGCTGTCCTGGCGGCTGATGGTCAGTGGCCCGTGTACGCCGATCAGGGCGTCCCCGTCCGTCCAGTCGGCCTCCCAGTAGTCCCGGCGGCCACGTACCCGCGAACAGGCCAGCACATACCACTGCCCGGGAGGTGGGCTGTCCAGTCGGTAGGGGCCGGGCCGTTCGAGCACGGTGCACCGCACGGGACGCCCGAGCGGCACGGGATCGCGGAAGAGCCCGACGAAGGTCAGCCGGTCCTTGGTCTGCTCCGAGGAGGGTGGGTGGACCACGCCCTGGATCGCCGGGACCGGTGGCTGGGCTACGGACCGGTGGTCGACGGGCACCTGCGGTGTCACCCCGCGCAGCCTGCGGTAGGTGCTGGGGGAGACCCCGACACTGCTGCTGAACCGGGAGCTGAAGGTGCCCACACTGGCGTAGCCGACCTCGTGGGTTATCTCGGTGACGCTCATGGATGTCGACAGCAGTAACTGTTTAGCCCGGTGCAGCCGCATGACCATGAGGAAGCGGCCTGGCGAGATGCCGGTGACGCGCTGGAAGATCCGGGTGAAGTGGAACTTGCTGAACATGGCTGTGCGAGCCATGCCGTCCACGGTGTGTTGTTCTGCTAGGTCCTCCCGGATGGCTTCGATTACCCGGCCGACGGCACGCTGGATACTGTCTTCCATCGCATCCCCCAATCCGATGGCTGCGCTTGTGGCGACGTTTTTGTGGGGCTGAGGACTGATACGGCAGAGGGTAGGCGTGTGGCGATACGCCGTCTCGCAGGAAGGGTTTTGTTAATCCGGATTTTAATTGCGGGTGAAAGTATCGGCCATTGGTGTTGCCGAGCTGTTTGGTGACTCAGGGTTATGCTATCTGACGGGGCGTAGTTAATCAACTACGAATCATGTAAGTCAATGTTGGATCCATGCTGACCCTGGCGGGGTCCGAAAACGGACGCTTGGCTCTAATGCGGCGACAGCAACATTTGGGATCGGCACCCGGGATTGATCCAGCCGATTCGTCGGATCTCACCCGACAGAAAGTTGGCAAATGGGGCGATCCGCCATTCCGGCGGATGGGCTCGACGGTGTCAGACGGATATCCGACGTCCGCTCATGTGGTACTCGCTGACCCGGTGGGGCTAGCCTTGGTCGCTGGAGAACTGCCCCGGGCTGCGGCCCGGCCCGGCCGGCCCTCGATACGCCTGAGCGATGTCCAGCCAGTGCTCGGCATCGCTGCCGACGGCCCGTACTGCCAGGTCCTGCCGGTGGCGGCGGCGCGTGACGAGTAGGCAGAAGTCCTCGGCGGGGCCGCTGATCCGCTGTTCGGCCTCCGCCGGGCCGAACGCCCACAGTGAGCCCGACGGGGCGGTGATCTCGAAGCGGAACTCCACCTCGGGCGGTGTCAGACCCCGGGCCAGATACCCGAAGTCCCAGGTCCGAACGGCGAAACCGACCAGGTGGCCGAGTCGGTCCGTGGGTGTCCGTCGGATGCCGAGAGCGTCCGCGACGTCGCGGCCGTGCGCGAAGACCTCCATCATGCCGGCCGCGGCCAGCACCGGTGCCGGCAGTGGCCGCACCAGCCAGGGCACCGGCTGTCCGGCCGGTACCGCGGCGAGGGCCTTCTCCGCGCTGGCCCGCTCGGCCCGCCAGCGCGACAGCAGGACCGCGGGTGGTTCGACGACGAAGTCGGCCATGGCGGCCGCCACATTGGCGTCGAAGTCGCCGCTGAGCTGGGAGGCCATCTGCTGGAAGGCGGCCGGCTGCGCGGCGGCCAGCCCGGCCAGCCGGAAGGTGGCGGCCAGGTGGGCGATCTGGTGTCGGATCGTCCAGCCCGCGGCCGGGGTGCTGATGTCCCACCGGTCGTCGCTCAGCTTGGCCACGATGGCGTCGAGCGCCTCACTCTCCGCAGAGAGATCGTTGATCACGTCTGGTGTCTGTGACACGTCGATACCTCTTCCTGAAATGGTCGGTCGGCAACCCGTTCCACGGGCTTCTCGGCAGCATCGTTCCCTCGCATATTGGCGGATGTCACTGTCGGTGAGTAGGTGTGGTGATCTGTTTGGGCGCGGTGGGTGCCAGCGGAATTTCCTTGCCGACGGCGATGTGGCCCTGGGTTTGATCAAGTGGAATGGACTTCCCGAGTGTGCCCCAGTCGGCAACCGTCCATCTTCTTTCTTTGTGCCGTCAGGGGGCGGCTGGTGGTGCCGATGACGACTCGTGGGCGGCGTTGCGCAGCCAGTCCACGAGTACGGCCGTGATCATGGCATGACGCAGAGCAACCAGGGAGTAGGTGGTCGTCGACCGGTACCCATAGCCTCGGTTCGTCCAAGACACCGCACGAGGACCCTGACGCGACCGGCGTCCGTCTTCCCTGGGGAGAAGCTCATGGCAGGTCTGTGGCGTAACCTTCGCGCACAGCTGATGACGCCGGACATCGCCGAGACGACGATGGATCGGCGCGGATTCCACGTCAAGGACGAGCCCGCCCGGCAGCGGCTGGAGGCCGTGGGCGCCAGCTTCCTCACCGGCTTCCGGGCTGCCGTCGAGGCCCGAGACGAGACGGACATCGGCCGCCTCGACCTGATCGATCGGCAGTTCCGTGGCTTCGCCTACGAAGGGGCCGCCATGGGATACGCCGTCCTGGACGGGGTCACCGGCGGCAGGCGTACCGCCCGGTTCCTGACCGGCGCCGGCTCGCCCCACATCTACATGGCCTACGTCGGGATCGGCTGGGCGTACGCCAAGCTTCCCCGTTGGCGCTGGCGGGCCGTGGCGGCGCCGGACCCGTTGCTGCGCTGGCTGGTCCTCGACGGCCTGGGCTTCTACCGGGCCTACTTCGAAACCGACCGGTTCGTCCGTCGACAGACGGTCTCCCCGGTGCCCTGGCCGCCCGAGGTGCCCGGTGACTATCCACGGCGCGCCCTCGACCAGGGCATCGGCCGGGCCAGTTGGTTCGTCGCCGGAGCCGATCCCGATGTCGCCGCGAAAATCATCGGCCGCTTCGACTCCGCACGTCACGCCGACCTGTGGAGCGGCATGGGGCTGGCCGCCACCTACGCCGGTGGTGCCGATCCCGACGACCTGAAGAAACTGGCCGTCCATGCCGGCCGGTACCGTCCGCAGTTGGCCCAGGGTTCCACCTTCGGTGCGCAGGCGCGACTGCGCGCCGGACTGGTCACCGAGCACACGCCCCTGGCCACCGAGATCTTCTGCGGGTGCAGTCCGGAGCAGGCGGCGGCGGTCACCGATCGGGCCCGCGAGGACCTTCCGCCGGACGGCACCGAGCCGGCCTACGAGGTGTGGCGACGGCGGATTCAGGCGTACTTCGCCTGAGGCCGCGGACGAGAGTGGACGCGGTACCGGGCATGGCTACGACACCCGGCCCGACGCCCCGGGGCCTGGCGTTCGCCGCCCGCCTCACCCGCGCGGTGCTGATCCACGAGCCCGGTCGGCTGCTGGTCACCACGACCACCCTCAGCCCCGAGGAGGTGCCCGTCCTCGATGAGCCGACCGACCCGGGCGCTCCGCTGCTGCCGGCTGCGTACGTGCTGGAGGCCCTCGCGCAGGGCTGGGTGGCCCTCACCGGGCATCGGGGTCCGCCGGTGTTCGAGGCGGTCGAGTTCGGCACCCCGCTGGTGGTCGGCGAGGGCGGGGTGCGGTTGCGACTGATCGTCTCGGCCGAGCCGGCGACCGACACCACCGTGGTCGTGTTGCGCGGTGAGCAGCGGGGCCGCCAGGTGACCTACGGACACGCCCGACTGCGTCACCCCGGCCGATCGGCTGCCCGCTCCTTCGCCGACCCAGGTCCGGCAGCCGCCCTGCCCGACCTGCCGGTGGCGGCCCTCCGGGTCGGGGTGACGGACCAGCCGCCCCGCACCTTCTTCGTCGAACCCGGGCGCACGGAGGGTCGGCTGCGCTACCGCGAGATCACCGCCTCGGGCTGCGTGCTGGAACTGACCGGTACGGGTGCGACGGAGTCCCTCGCCGCCGTGGCAGGTCCGTTGGTGCTCGGTGACCCCGGGGTGCGGGCCGCCTTCCTCCGTGCCCTGCATCCGTGGGCACCCGACATGATGCTGCAACCGTCGGGGGTCGACCGGATCTGGCTGGCCGGGGTCGGCCCCTACGAGCAGGTGACCCTGCACGCGGCCCACCGCGGCCGGCACGACCAGGTGCACCGCTACGACCTGGAGATCCTGGCCGGCGGCCGGATCGTGGAACGGTGGACCGGGCTTCGGCTGCGACCGCTGCCGGTGCACCGGGTACCCGGTCCGTGGCCGGCGCAGCTGCTCGGGCCGTACCTGAGCCGCAGGCTGGCCGAGCTGACCGGGTGCGACGTGGCCGCCGTGCTGGAGCCGGGCCTGCGTTGGAAGTGGCGTCGGCAGCACACCGCTTTGGCTGTGTCCCGGCTGCTGGGTGCCGGTACGACCACGCTCTGCCGCCGCGACGGTCGCCCTGAGGAGGGCGGCGGGTGGTGGATCTCGACCGCGCACGGCGCCGGGCACACCTTCGCGATGGCGGCCCGCACCCCGGTCGGCTGCGACCTCGAACCGGTACTCCGGCGCGAGCCCGTCGAGTGGCGTCGGTCGCTCGGCGCGCACCTGGCTTCGGCCGAGCTGATCGTCGCGCAGACCGGGGAGTCGCTGCACCGGGCGGGCACCCGGGTCTGGTCAGCGCTGGAAGCGTTGCACAAGGTCGGTGCCACCGCCTTCACCCCGTTGACCTACGACCGGGCCACCCCGGACGGCTGGGTGCTGCTCACCGCCGGCAGTTGGCAGGTGGCGACCTGCGCCGCGGCACTGCGTGGCGGGCCGGAGGACCTGGTGGTGGCGGTGGCGACCGCCCGATGAGCCGAGGGTGTCCGGCACCGGCCGCCGGGACCATCGGACGCATTTGCGCGTACGACCGATTCCTGGACCTCGGCGTCATGAATGGATGCGGACAGCATGACGCGAGATGATTTCCCGTCGATCGCCGTGGACCATTGTGTGCGCCAGGCCGGATGAATGTAACGGAGGGCGACAGCGTCCTCGATGGTGAATTGAACTGCCCTCGGTCGCCGATTCGTGCCATGCGTTCACCGTCAGTTCGAATTGATCCTCAGAGGTGATGCCCATGCCCCCGGCAATGGAAAACAACCAGCGCCGGACAATGGTGCTGGAGGCATACGCCGACACAATTCTGCCGGGCCGGAAACGATGGCCGGGGGATCGGGCCGTGGCCGGTGTCTCGCCCGACGGCGGCGCGGTCGCCGCCGGCGCACTGCTGACCCTGCGCTCCGAGGAGGGCGGCATGGCTCCGGCGCTGGACACCCTGGCCGACAGACTCGACGAGCACGCCCAGGAGTACGCCGCCGAGACCGGCCTCGACCTGGACTCCACGGTCCCGGCGTTCGTCTCGCTCGACTTCCCTGACCGGATCCGGTTGGTGCAGCGCCTGACCGACCCCACCCATCCGGAGCGGGAGGCGTGGACCAGTCTCGCCATGTTCAGCGTCATCGCCTTCGACGCCGCCGCGCACGCGCACACCGAGGAGGCGCTGGTCGCCGGCCACGTGGGACTGAAGATCATCGGCTTCCGTCCGCCCGGCCCCGACGGGCTGTGGCGGTTCGACACCTACAGCTACGGCCGCCAACTGGCCCGGCCGCACCCCGACACCACGCCCTCCGGGAACCCCGCATGACGAGTTCCGAGAGCACCGACGTCCTGGTGATCGGTAGCGGCTTCGGTGGCGCGATCACCGCGTACCACCTGGCCGCAGGCGGCGCGCGAGTGGTCGTGCTGGAGCGCGGGCCGTGGCTGTCCGGCGAGGAGTTCGAGCACGACTTCAAGTTCGGCTCCTCCTCGACGCGGGTCTTCGACTTCGTCATCGGCGACGGGATGAGCGTGCTCAGCGGCAACTGCGTGGGCGGCGGCAGTGTCGTCTACTTCGCCGCGATGCCGCGCGCCCCCCGGTTCGTCTTCGACCGGCAGGGCCGATTCGGTCACCGGATGTGGCCGGCCACGATCTCTCGGGACACCTTGGAACCCTGGTACGACCGGGTGGCCGAGGCCCTGCCGGTCACCCAGACCGGCTGGGACACCGTGCCGTTCTCCGGTGGCCTGTTCGGCGCGGCCTGTGACCACGCCGGACGGACCGCCAACCCGGTGCCGGTGGCGTTGGACCAGGCCAAGTGCACCAACTGCAACTGGATGATGGCCGGCTGCCGGTTCGACGCCAAGCGCTCGCTGCTGCTCAACTACCTGCCCGCCGCACTGGCCCACGGCGCCCAGATCCGTCCGTTGCACGAGGTGCAGCACCTCTCCCGTACCGACGACGGTGGCTATCGGGTGCACTACACCGTCCTGGACGAGGTCGACTACCGGGTCGAGGTGGGCAGCGGCACCATCGACGCGAAGATCGTGGTGATCGCCGCCGGGGCCGGTGCCACCCCGGTGATTCTCAAGCGTTCCGAGCCGACCCTCGGCGCCATGCCGCACGCCGTCGGTCGGTACTTCTCCGGCAACGGTGAGCGACTCAACACCGCCATCTTCGATGAGGAACGCATCCGCGAGGTGCTCGGCCTCAGCCGGCCCGACGGGGTGCCCTACGAGGCCTACCAGATCGGCAAGGGCCCCTGCGTGGCCAACTGGGACCGGCTGGACGGGTCCCTGCCGGAGTACGAGCGGTTCTCGCTGGAGCAGTTGTACTTCCCACCCGGCTTCGGCACCATCCTGGCCCAGGTGCCCGACGCGGTCGGACCGACCTGGTTCGGCGCGGAGAAGAAGGAGCTGCTGCGCACCTGGCAGTCCTGGTTGACGGTGTTCACGATGAGTGAGGACGACAACGAGGGTGAGTTCGGCGCTCTTCCGCCCAGCGGCAACGCCGTGCGGCTGTCCCAGCAGATGCTGGCCCGTGGATCGCTGCGTTACGAGCCCACCGAGAACACCCTGCGGGGCTGGGCGCTGTCCGACGCGGAGGTACGCGACATCCTGGAACGCGACGGGCTGTCCCGGGTGATGCCGTGGACCAACGACGTGGTCGGGGCGTACACGGTGCATCCGCTGGCCTCCTGCCGCATCGGTGACAACCCGGAGACCTCCGCCCTGGACGACCGGCACGAACTGCGCGACCATCCCGGCATCTTCGTCACCGACGGCTCCGCCGTACCGGCCGGCCTGACCGTGAACCCGGCGATGACCATCGCCGCGCTGGCCGAACGGGCGGTGCCCGGCATCGTCGCGGCGGCGCGGGAACGCGGGGTCCAGGTCCGCTACGGGGCTCCCGCCCCGGACGGGGCCACCAGCAGCCGTGACGCCGTGCTGCCGCTGGTAGGCGGCACCGTGCGACGGTGAGTGGCCTGTACGCCAGGGTGGACCGGGTCACCCGGGTGGCCGTGGCGGTCGCCGTCTCGGCGGTCAACTCCGGTCCGTGCCGCGTGGAGGTGCACGGGGCCGCGATGTGCGCGACGGGCAGGCGAGGGGGCGGGCAGCCGGCCATCCTGCCCGGGGCAGTCGGTCAGTGGTGGGCGGGCTCGTCAGGTGACCGGTCGGCCTGACCGGAGACGGTCGGCGGCCCTCGGTGACGGGCGGGGCGCCGCAACAGCAGGGCCAGCACGACCAGCAGCACCAGACCGTCGAGGACCAGCAGTGTCGCGCCCACCGGGTCGATGCCGTGGGCGTGGTCGGCTTCGTCCAGGATCGGATCGGGGACCTCCGTGAGGCCCTGCGGGGGTACGCCGGTGCCGACACTGAACCGCAGGATGCCGGTGGCGTCCTGCCCGTTGGTGAAGGTGATGTGGTAGGCGATGCTGTAGTCGCCCGTACCGGTGAGTTGGATCGGCTGGCGCAGCCCGGTCTTCCCGTCGGTGCGTACCCGACCGTCGTTGACCGGGTTGCCGGCGCGATCCCGCACGGTGACATGGGACAGCACCGCGTCGGCGCCGATCGAGAGCCGTAGGGTGACCGCCTCCGGTGCGCTACTCAGTGCGGCACCGTCGCCCGGGTCCACCGTGAGGACCCGGGCGGGGGTGCCGTCGGACTGCCGGGCGACCGCGGCGATGGTGAGGGCGACCCCCACGGAGGCGAGGGCGGTGACGATGGCCAACGTTCGGCGCCCGGCAGACATGACGACCGATCAGCTACCGGAGTTGGCGGCGGCCAGCCGTTCGCGGCCTTCGATGGTGCAGTTGCACCGCTGCAACTGCGCCTCCTGGGCGTTGGGGCGCAGGTGCAGGTACATCGCCACCAGCATCGGCAGGAAGACGACCGAGTTGTAGAACAGGTGCAGTTCGACTCGGGGGATCAGCAGCTGAGCGAAGCTGGTCGCCACGGTCGTGCCGGGCAGCAGGAAGCCGACCTGCACCTGCAACAGCAGGAACAGGTGCTCGATGTGGTGCCAGAACTGGATCGCCAGTGCAATCGTCCACCAGGTGCGGGCCCGGCCGACGAAACCGGGACGCAGGGCGAACAGACCGATCAGCATGACGATCGCGTACGCGTAGTGCATCCACTCGGAGCTGACCAGCCACGGGAAGGGCATCCCCAGGACCCCGCGGGCCTGTGGCCGCGCCCAGCCCAACACCCAGATCTGGTACGCCTGAACCAGGTGCTCGGCCCAGTGGGCCAGCACGATCACCATGTACAGACCCAGAACCGCGCGGTGCTGGGCTTCGTTGATCGTACTGATCACCCCACGCCGAGCGGCATGCTCCTTGGCCACTGTCATGTGGACTCCATCCAGAGGACTGGGTAATTTAGCGAACACGCTAGGTGGTGGGAGTCTGGTGCGCTTATTCCGGATTGCGCACTTGTCGATCATCAGCGCTGTGGCCCTAGGTTGCCTGCTCAGGCGGTGAAGCCGCCGTCCGAGGCGACCACGGCACCGCCTCCGCGCTGCCGAACCGGCAGACCAGCGGACAGCTTCCGGTCGAGGTTCGTCCACCGGGGACAGATGCGATTGAACCGGCGGACGCCGCGCCCCGTCATGCGGGCGCACGCATTCGGAGGACCTGGTGGGTCCGTCGGTTCAGCCAACGGAGGGCAGCATGACGGTGAGTACGGGTGTCTTGGCGGGCCGCAAGGCCCGGCTGGGTGGGAAGGTGGCCTTGCTGACCATCCTGGTGCTCGCCCTCGGCCTGGTCGTGGTCCTGTCGAGCAGGTCGGAGGCGGTCATCCGGGAGCGGGTGACCTTCGTCAACGCCACCGGCGAGACGTTGTGGATAGGTGCCGGTGAGAGTGGCGACGGTTCACGACCCATCCTCGACCTGCCCGTCCTGCGGCCCGGGGAGTCCGGGACCATCGTCATTCCCGACGACGGTGATCCCGGTCATTGGCGCGGCCGGTTCTTCGCTCGGCAACGGTGCAGCGGGGAACCCGGCAGCACCTTCTCCTGTCTCGTCGGTGACTGCGGGGTCTATCCGGATCGCTGCGAGCGGGGTGCGCAACCGGTGAGCCTGGCCGAGTTCAACTTCGACCAGAACGAACCGATCGCCCCCTGGTACAACGTCAGCTACGTCGACGCCCTTTCGTTGACGATCACCATCGAGGCGCCCGGTGGGCCGCCCGTCCCGGTGGCGGGAACCTGCATCAGGTGGGACTGCTCCGGTGGGCAGCTGCTGGCCGCCTGCCCGGAGGCACATGCCGTGATCGATCCCCGCCGGGGAGACCGGATCAACTGCGTCAACCCCGAACGGGACGCGGAGAGTGCCTACACCGCGGCGCTGCGCCCTTTCGGCCCCCGGGCCTACCTGTGGTCCACCCACGATCGGGTACCGGGTAACGAGACCGTCCTCGGTTGCCCCGGATGCGCCGACTTCGTGGTCACCTTCCGCAACGGCGGAACCCCCGTACCGCAGCGGGTCGAGCAGCCCGCCGTCTCGGACACCGCCAGCTTCGCCCTGCGAGGGTACGAGGGCAAGTGCATCGACGTGCCCGCAGGTGTCTCCGCCGACGGAGTGCAGTTGCAGCTCTGGAGGTGCAACGGCACCCCGGCGCAGTCCTTCGCCAAGGGCCCCAACGGATCGCTGATGCTGCTCGACAAGTGCATGGATGTCGCCTGGGGGTCCCGAGACAACGGCGCCAAGGTGCAACTGGCGCACTGCAACGGCGGCCCGGCGCAGGTCTGGGTGGTCGAGGACGGCCTGGTGCGCAACCCCCACTCGGGCAAGTGCGTGGACGTCCGCGACCGGAACTCGGCCGACGGCGCGGCCCTCCAGATCTGGCGGTGCGCTCCTGGGCAGGCCAACCAGACCTGGCAGCCGGTGGGCCGCTGAACCCGATCGGTCCAAGGGTCGGCCGGCCTCCTGCGCCCCGTGCAGGACGATGCCGGTGACTGATAGGAAGTCCCACGGTGCGGCGCCGCTGACCTGACGGGCACCCACCCTCCGCCGCACCCGGAACGGTGCCGCACCGCGCGAGGAAAACGGAAGGACAGCAATGCAGTCAGCTGGTCGGGGCAGGGCGTCGAGGTCGGCCGCGCAGACATCCGCGGGGTCGCACCGGATGCGCCGCTGGCGGGCGAGTCACT
This sequence comes from Micromonospora sp. DT229, assembly GCF_049844505.1. Taxonomy (NCBI): domain Bacteria; kingdom Bacillati; phylum Actinomycetota; class Actinomycetes; order Micromonosporales; family Micromonosporaceae; genus Micromonospora; species Micromonospora sp. DT229. The sequence goes on from NZ_JBNCLD010000008.1 coordinate 123,420, forward strand.
GGTGGACCCTGTCGCTGCTGCTGACGGTCCTGATCGTCCCACTCGCCGGGGGGACCCCGGTGACCGCCGCGCCTCCCGACGAGACCGGCAAGTACTACGTCGTGGGGCCGCCGGTCAACGGCCAGCGTGACTATCTGTACAACATCGCGCTGCGTACCCTCGGCAACGGCAACCGGTTCCGGGAAATCATCGAGCTGAACCGGGGCCGGGAACAGCCCGACGGTGCCACCTTCACCGACGGGGTCGAACTCGCGCCCGGCTGGGTTCTCGTACTGCCGAAGGACGCGGACGGGCCGGGGGTGCGGACCGGCCGCCTGCCGACGATCCGCCCCCCGACCCCCTCGGCCCCGCCCAGCCCGGCGACCCCGTCGCCGCCGGCGGCCTCGCCCTCGCCGACCCCTGCACCACCCTCCCCGAGCGGCTCCCCGTCGCCCCCCGGCCGGTCGGCTCCCGCCGAGGCTCCACCGGCTCCGGCCGACACCGGGCCCCCGGCGCAGGCCGCACCGTCCCGACTGGACAGGGTCACCCCCGACCTGGTGCGGGTCGGGGCGGGCGCCCTGGCCCTGGGGCTGGCCGTCGTCGCGCTCCTGGTGCTGCCCCGACGGGTGTACCGGATGCGTGGGGTGACCCTCGATGACGGGCCGTGGCCCCCGCAGCGGCACCACACCCCCACCCCTGCCGAACTCGCCGCCAGCGCCGGTGCCAGCGCGAGCGCCGGCCCGTCCGACCTGGCCGTCCCGCCGGCGCCGTCGGCCCCGGACAGCGGGGCGCCGCAGCCGGAACCCGGTCCACTGGTTGCCGGGATGCCGCTGCCGGCTCCGCCCACCGTTCGTACCCCCGAGACCCCGCCGCCCTCCACTCAGGAGCCGGCGCCGTCGGTGCCGCCGCCAGGGGTCGCTGCGGTCCCACCCGCAGCGGCGCCTGCGCCTCCACCTTGGCCAGTGCTGCCAACGGCCCCACCTACGGCGGTGTCCGCCGTTTCAGCTGCGACCGGGCCCGGCGCGGCGGCAGCACGATCGGGGAGTGGCCAGGAGGAGGGTGGGCCACCCCGGCCGGAGTTGCCGGCCGACGGCGAGGTGCCGTACGTCCGGACCGAACTCGGCACCGACCACGGCCCGATCCTGGTGCGGCTGGTCGGTGTCACGACCGGACCGGCAACTCCCGCCTACGCCTGGCTGGCCGAGCAGGAACCGGCACCGGCCGCCGCCGTACCGCTGGTGCTGGGACGGGTCGGGCCCTGGCGGCTGCAAATCGACCTGGGTCGGGCCCCGGACGTGTTCACCCTGGTCGGGGCCGTGCAGGAGTGTCGCCGGTTGGCGGCGGCGTACGCCCGTCAGTTGCTGGCGGCGGGGGTGGTCGTGGCCGTCGTCGGTGACGCCCTCGACACCGACCTGGTCGACGGCTGCCGCCGCCTGGCGGCCTGGCCGCAGTCACCCGAGCTGGGACCCGCGCCGTACGTCGTCATCACCGCGGACGCCGCCGCGGGGATGCGTGGACTGGCCGACGGGTCCGCCGGGCGCTGCATTCCGCTGGTGATCGGTCCGGTCCCGTACGGCCGGTGGTCGGCTCAGCTCGGCGGTGGGGACGCAAGCTGAGGCAGGATGGTCGGCAGCGGCCCCTGCTCCAGGCGGGGTACCCGCTGCCAGGCATCGGACTCGGCGCGGAACACCCGGCGTACCCGCACCCGGGAGTAGGAGCGGCTGGGCAGGATCAGCTCCACCTGTGCGGCGCGCAGGGCCTCGGCCCGACTGCGGACCCGGTCCAGCGGGGCCAGCAGGTCGGCCGTGGCCGTCACGTCGATCGCGCGATCTCTGGGCACCCGCAGTTCCACCAGCAGCCGTCCGGCCCGTACCGCCGGCTGGTCACGGTGCAGCCGCAACCAGTGACGTGGCAGGCGTACGCGCTCGGCGGGCAGCAGAGCGTACGCCCGACGGGTGCCGAAGGTCGGCCAGCGTCGCACCTCGTGGGGCAGACCGGCGATCAACCGCGCGGGCCAGGCGCAGCGGATCGACACCGCCTCGCCGGCACACTCCCCGGCCGGGGTCAGTTCCCCGGTGTGCTCCACCGCGAAGGTGTCCACCGCGAAGACCCGGTTCAGCCGGGCCGCCGGCAGCAGGTACGCCTCACGTAGACCCCGCAGGTGTTGCAGGCGTGCGGGCAGCCGAGCGTGCAGGGCGGTCATCGGGATGGCCGCACCCGGATCAACCCGCACCCGCAACAGTCGGCGACCCTCCGGCACCGACCGGGGATCGAGGAAGGCCAGCAGGAACAGTTCGGCACCGGGCAGGCCCTCGCCCACCGCCCGGGCCTGCACCGGCGAGGCCACGAACGCCTCGAACGGCTCGGCGTTGACCTGCTGCCCCGGGGACAGCCACCCCAGGCCGTACCCCGGCGCACGACGGTCCTCGCCGGTCAGGGCGGGACGGGGCAGCGGAGTCGTCGGAACGGCGTCCGTCCCCGGCGCCACCTCCCCGACCCGAACCGGCTCGGCCTGTTCCTCGGCCACTCCCGCAACCGGCTCGGTCGGCTTGTCGGCCTGGTCCGTGACCGGCTCGGTCGGTTCGTCGGCCTGGTCCGTATCCGGCTCGGCTTGCCCCTCTGCCTGGTCCGCAGACACCTCGACCTGGTCCGTAACCGACTCAGCCTGCTCCGCTGGCTGGTCGGCGGTGAGGGCGGGTGCCGGCTCGGCTGGGGGCGGTACATCGGCGTGGGGCGCCGATGACTGGGTGCTCTCCTGCGGCTCGCCCTCGGGCGAGGCCGCCGCAGGTGCGGTCAGGGTGAGGGAGTCCGACATCGGCACCAGCAGGCCGGTCGGGGTGGTCCGCAGCGCCGGTGGACCGGCGGCGAACGGCGGCCGGTACGCGTACCACTCGGTCGGGCGGCCCGCGTGGTCGAGTGCGCGCAGGTCCTGCCGGTCGTCGACGAGTTCCGCGCTACCGCCGGGCGGCGGGGTCCAGACCGTGGCACCGGTGGTCTCGGCCAACTCCCGGGCGTGGGTGCCGAGACTGCGTTGCTCCTCCGGATCGGACGGCCAGGTCAGCCAGAGGCGCAGATCGCTGCCGTAGAGCGGCAGGTCGCCGAGCAGGGCGGCGAGCTGGTCGCCACGGTAGACCCGCTGGGTGCCGCCGTAGTCGCCGATCAGGAAGCCGCCGGGCCGGGCGGTGACCGCGACGGTCACCAGTCCCTTCGTGGCCGTGCCCAGCCGGTGCGCGGTGGCCCGCCGGGTGACGAAATCGGCCCGGGTGGCGAGGATTAGACCCCCACGCAGGGGCAGGCTCACCACCCCCTGACGGGGACGGACCAGACCACGCTCGACGGTGAACCAACCGGGCAAGGGGGTGGCCAGATCGGGCGGCTGGATCACCAGCCAGTCCCGGGCTCGGCGGGCCTCGCGGTCGACCGGCACCGCGTGCAGCGGCCCGCCGGACCCCCCGTGCTGGCGGATCTCCGCGCCCTCGGGACTGACCAGCACGTCATGGGCGAGCAGCCCGGCCACCTCGCTGAACAGTTCGGCGTGCCGGGCACCGTCGTCGGTCAGGATCCGTACGTCGTCGGCGGCCTCACCGGAGCGTCGCACCAGTTCGGTGATGGCCCGTGGGGTCAGGGGCCGGTCGGGTCTGGTCGGCAGTACCAGCCCACCACGCGTGCCGGAGGTCAACCAGAGATCGAACAGTCCGGGGATCCGCCGGTGTCGGCGGGGGTCGAAACGGTGGGCGGTCAGCGGCTTGTCGTCGTTCGCGTCGATCGTCATGGTCGTGGCGTACATCTGCTTTCACCAACGTCCGCAGGTTTGCGCGTGCAGGTGACGGCCGGCGAACCACCACATCATCTGGTCTCGTGGCCCTTGCGTCATCATGACGATGGTCACTGGTCGCCGGTTCAGCCGAGTTTGACGTTTTTCTCGACCCGATTGAACGGATACGGTCCAGATCCGCTGTAGAGGGTGTCGCCCGGGATTTCGGCCGGGCTCCCGAAGGAGGAACATCAGTGCTGGCGAAGCGCCTCAACGTAGGACGCCTGCTCGCGGGAGTGGCGGCTGTCTGCTGCATGGTCGTGGCGATGGCCGGTACGGCGACGGCCCGCAAAGCCCCCCTGGACCCGCAGGCGTACGTCAAGTACTACGTCGTCACGGCGACGTACCAGGGTCAACCGGAGAACCTCACCGAGATCGCCACCCGGTTTCTCGGCAGCGGTGAGCGGTCTGCGGAGATCTACAACCTCAACGCCGGTCGGGTGCAACCCGACGGGGCCAGCCTGACCGACCCGACCCGGCTCAACCGCGGCTGGTATCTGGTGTTGCCGTGGGACGCGGTCGGCGAAGGGGTGAAGTACGGGCAGATCCCCGCCGGCCCCGGGAAGCCCACGACCTCACCCGGGCCCTCCCGCAGTCCCAGACCCGCCACCAGCCCGACCTCCGGCACCAGCCCCAGCCCTTCGGGCAGCCCCGGCCAGAGCCCATCGCCCAGCGGCACCTCCGGCACCGCCGGCTGCACCCCGGTCGCCGGATCCAGCAGCCGTTCCGACTGGGCCCAGTTGCGGTTGGCCATCGACGGGGCGTGGGACCTCAGCCGAGGCAACGGGGTCATGGTGGCCGTCGTCGACTCGGGGGTGGACGGTCGTCTGGAAGAGCTCAGCGGACGGGTGACGGTCGGTGCGGACGTCACCGTGGGCAACGGCCGCGGCGACAGCGACTGCCTGGGCACCGGTACCGCGATGGCGAGCATCATCGCGGCGAACACCGCCGTCCAGCAGACCCCGGTCGGCCTCGCCCCCGACGCCACCGTCCTGCCGATCCGGATGATCGGCAAGTCGGGCAACGCCCGGCCCACGGACGCGGCGAACGCCATCGAGGTGGCGGTGAGCGCGGGCGCCTCCGTGGTCGCCCTCGGCTCGCATGTGGACCTCTCCGCCCCGGCGGTCGTCGCCTCCCTGACCACCGCCCTGAACCACGACGTGGTCGTGGTGGCGGGTGCCCCGACCAAGCCGGTCACCCTGCCCGCGCCCGCCGAGCCCGAGGCCACCGGCGCTCTGCTGCTGGTCGGCGGGGTCGGGGCCGACAACAAGCTGGTCGAGGACTACCAGCCGGAGACGGTGGAGGTGGTGGCGCCCGGGGCGGACGTGACCGGTATCGGACCCGGAAAGACCGGCCCGTTGAGCTACAGCGGCACCCGCTTCGCGGTGGCCTTCGTGGCCGGGCAGGCGGCGCTCGTGCGGGCCGCCTATCCGGAGCTGAACGCCACCCAGGTCGAGCAGCGGATCCGGGACACCGCCGATGGGCTGGGCGAGCAGACCCCGGACAGCAGGTACGGCACCGGAATGATCAATCCGGGGGTGTCGCTGGCCCGGACCCTGGACGGTGAACAGCCGACCGGAGCCGCGAGCACCGGCGACGGCGGCAACGGGGGAGGCATGGCCACCTTCGTCCTGATCGGGGTGGCGCTGCTCGGTGGTGGTGCCTTCCTGGCGCTGGGTCTGCACCGGCGGCGGGCCTACAGCTGAACCGCCACACCCGAGCGGACATGGAAACGGGGTACGGACCGCGGTCCGTACCCCGTTTTCCGGTCGACTCGGTGTGCTGATTACCGCAGCTTCCAGGTCTGCTCGGCGCTACCTAGGTAGAACCACAGTTCCAGCGGCTTGTTCTTGGCCACCATCTCCACGTCGACGGACTTGCCGTTGAGGGCGCTGATGATGCCGCCCTTGTCGTTGATCCGCCAGGACTGCGCCGGATTGCCGCTGCAGATGGCCACCTGGATGGCGGTGCCGTCCTGGGAGGCACCCCAGGCGATGTCCATGCACAGCCCTTGGGAGCGGATGGTGCCGTCGTTGCGGACCACCCACCACTGCGCCGGTTCCTCCTTGCAACCGCGAAGTTCGAGTCGGGTGCCGTCGCCGGTGCTGCCGGAGCTGACACACAGCCCGGTACGCGGATGGAAGATCTGCTTGGCCCCGGAGGGCCGCTTGGGCTTGGGTTCGGTCGTCGGCTTGGTCTCGACCGGGTTCGGTTCCGACGGTGCGGTGGTACCCGACTTCGGGGACGCCGACGGCGAGGTGGCCGGCGGACTCTCCTGCGGATCCTCTGCCGGCGGCTCGGGAGTCTCCTCCGACGGGGGTGTCGTGGTCGGCTCGTCGGCCGGTGCGGATCGGGCCAGTCGGGTGTCCAGCACGTAGAGGTCCGTTAGCGCCTTCACCGCCCGTAGGAAGGTCTCGGTCGGCTGGTCGGAACTGCCCCCGCTCTGCCGTACGGCGGTGGGACCGTTGCGGTAGGCGGCCAGGGCCAGCAGGTAGGGGTCACCGTCCAGCTTGGACAGCTCGTCGATCAGGGCACACATCGCGTCCCCCACGGCCGGGATCGCGGTCTGCGGATCCCAGGCCGAACCCTGACCGGGACCGTAGCTGCGCCACACCTCGGGCAGGAACTGGGCGATGCCCCGCTGCCCGGCGGGACCGAGCCGGTGTGGGTCGAAGTCGGACAAGGCCATCACCTGGGCGGCCACCATGGCCGGGGTGATCTGCTCGCAGACCGATCCGGCGGTGACCACGAGCGGGACGTACGGTGTGGGCACACCCTTGGTGTTGCCCGCCGGTGGGGCGGTCGAGGCCGGCAACCCGGGCCCACCGAACTGCTTGAGCTGGCCGTAGTACCCGGCGTAGCCGCTGGCCAGATCGACGTACTCGACGGCCTCGGCGGGGACCCCCTTGGCCTGGGCGACCGGGGGCAGGCCGGTGTGGAAGGCGGCGACCGCCGTACGCCACTGGTCACCGGTGATGCCGACCAGCCGCAACTGGCCACTGAAGTCGCACATCTGATGGGCCAGGGCGAGCACGTTGGCGGCGATGTCGGACCGGGGGGCGTCCGGCCACGGCTTCCACGCCTTCCAGTCCTCGTCGTCCAGGCCGGCGATTCCCCGACCGCCGGAGGCGGTCTTGCGGGCCCGGTTGTCCAGCCCCGACTCGGCCATCAACTGCCCCGCCAGCCGGGCCGGGGTGAGCATCGGGCACGAGCGGGCCGCGGCGACGATGGCGGTCAACTGCTTGTCGGTGACCTTCGCGCCGATCACTGTGTCGTCGCGGGCCGAGGCGACACCCCAGTTGATGGTGGCGATGACGGCGGCGAGCACCGCCAGCGCGGCCAGCAGGGCGGCGAGCACCTTGCGAGACGTGCGGCCGAAGCTGATCTTCTTGCGTACGAGGTCGGTAGTCACGGGCCATCCCTTTCGGTGTGGCGACACCTGTCGTGACGGATCGCCACCGTCTGGCGTTCAAAGCCAACCGGGATTCTTTCAACCGATGTCGCACGGATCTGAACCGGAGGTCACCCCCATCCGTCTATCGGACGGTGCCGCCTCCGTACCGAACCGTCCGAAGTGGAGCAGATAAGGGTGCTGACCAGGATCGATTCAACCGTGTTCACCCCGGTCGATGCCGTCGCCGGCCGCCGGGCGACCTCAGCGACGTCACCCCGCAGACGTACGACTATGCTCGCTGTCAGGGCCGCGAGGGCGAGCATCGTCCGTCCGGCCGGCAGGATGCCATCCGTCCGTCAGGGAGGCGGTCTGTGTCGGCGGTGCCCAACGAGTCGATCGCGCCATCCGTCACAGACGGTGCCCTCGGCGATCCGTCCGCGGCCGAGCCCCTGCTCAGGCAGATCGTCGAGGAGTACCGTCGACCTCTGCACCGCTTCCTCACCCGCCTGCTGCTCGGGCAGCAGGAACTCGCCGAGGATCTGGTACAGGAGACCTTCCTGCGGGCCTGGCGTAACGCGGATCGACTCGCCGCCGACCCCTCGAAGATCGCGCCGTGGCTGTACACGGTGGCCCGGCATGTCGCGATCGACGCCATGCGGGCGCGGCAGGCCCGACCCCCCGAGGTCAGCCTGCCGGACCTGAACCGGGTCCCCACCACGGACGACGAGATGGAACGGGTGGTGAGTGTGCACGCGGTGCGGCTCGCCCTCGGAAAGATCAGCCCGGAGCATCGAGCGGTGCTGATCGAAATGTACTACCGAGGCGCCTCGGTGGCCGAGGCGGCGGTGCGGCTGGGGATACCCGAAGGTACGGTAAAATCCAGAGCCTATTACGCGGTACGCGCACTGCACGCCGCGATCGGCTCGACCGAGTCGTCCTGATCCCGAGGTCGCCCGGGCCCAGACAGACACACCGCGTGGTGCCGACCCGTTGAGGAGAGGGCTGGATGCGCGTAGGCGGGGATCACTCCGTGGCCGATCAGGAGAGGCTGGCCCTCTACCTGATGGGCGCCTTGGACGACGCCGAGCGGGAGTCGTTCGAGGCCCACCTCGCCGACTGCTGGCACTGCCTGGACGAGGCGGCCGAGATCGGCCCGTCGATCAGTGGCCTGGCCGGGCTGGACGACGTGGACTGGTCACTGCCCACCGACGACCCGCTCCTGTCCGAGCCCTCCGTCGACGTCGACTCGGTGCCGTCTGCGTCCGGCACGCCTGCGTCCGGTCCGTCCGGATCCGCTGCGGCTGCGGGTGCGCTTGGCGTCACCCCCGCCACCACAGATGGTGCGCCGTCGCGCGGCACCGACGATCTTCCGGGCACCGATGAGCCGGCCAGCGTCGCCGGAGCGGACTACCCGGCGGTGACACGGCAGCGCGGCGGCGGGGCGGATCCCGGTCCGGCACGCCCGGCTGGTAGGCGCCCGGCTGGTAGGCGTACCTCGGGCACGCGTCCGGGATCGACAGCCGGATCCTGGCGTCGGCGCCGGGCGCTCTGGGTCGGCGCGGCGGCGGTCGTTCTGGTGCTGGCCGGCGGAGTGGTGGCGGTCAACCAGTGGACAGCCCGCCCCGACCCGGTGCTGACCGCCACGGGAGAGGCGCCCGGCGGGGCCAGTCTCTCCGTCGTGATCACCCCCGGGGACCAGGGCAGTGCCACGATCCGGATCACCGCCACCGGGCTGCGGCAGGGCACCCGCTACCGGCTGTTCGCGGTGACCCGCGACGGTGCCACCCACGTCGTACGGGACTGGACCGCCTCGTCCGGGCCGCAGGAGGTGGCTGGCGAGACGTCGCTGCCGGTAGACGAGCTGTCCTTCATCACCGTCGGGCTGACCGACGGCTCCGCGATCGTGACAGCCCCGATCGCCCGCAACCCGGCCTCGCCGCGCTGATCGACACGGTTGGTTCGGCCGCCGCGCTCGAAGCCGAGTCGTGGCGGCGTCGGCAGCCGGGCTGGGGGCCCACGGTGTCGGGCACCAACTGGAGTGGACCCGAGCCATGTTTCTGACCCGGGCCCACGAACGAGGTGAAGGCGAGCAACCCGCCGCGCGCCGTTCGTATCAGCTACCGTCGACCGCGCCTTCTCTCACCGCCTTGCCCAGAACTGTGACCCGAAGTCTGTGCCGAGTTCCTGCGCTCCCTATGTTCGGAAGAACGGGCGCTGCCCTGCCCGGCAGCGCTGGCGACCGAAGCGTTGGATCGCGCGCCGGACTCCAGGTCGTGCTGGCGGGGCGCCTGCTGCTGATCGGGTGACGGTTGGTACAGGCCGGCCGAGGGAACCACGCCACTTGCCATATAGGCCACGCCCGCGATGGCGGCGCCGTATCCGGATGCCTGCGGGTTCGAGGGGGTCAGGCTGCCGTAGGCGATCTGGCCAGCCATGTTGGCGAGAGCGACTGCCGCCTGCCAGTAGTTCGGGTTCTGGTGGGACTGGTCGGGATGCCGCTGGATCTGCCAGCGGTTCCACGCCGCGGTCAAGATGGTGTTGAGCCCCTGTGCACCGCCAGCCGCGACACCGGCGGCATAGGTCTGCGTGTTGTTGGCCAGCAGGCCCCCGGCCTGCAAGAGGAACGCGCTACCGGACAGGATCTGGTTACGCCGGCCTTCGTCTGAGACGACCTCCCACGCCTGACCACGCCAACGCAGGACATCGAAGCCCTGTTGATCAGCCCGATCTTGAAGGGCCACCGTCTCGCTGCCCCGACGACTACTCACCTGCCACGATTCACCAGTGAAGGCCCTCGCTAGCTGCTGGATGCTCGGGTCGTTCGCCAGATTGGGCGCCGTTGATTCCAAACCGTCGTCGCTGTTACCGCCGCTGCCGCCGGTGAAGTGGCTTTGTGCGCTCTCGTAGTCGCTGCTGTTTGGACTGTCCTCGTTTGGATCCATCTGATCCTCCTGCTTGATCGAACGAGATTCCCCGCTGCCGCCGCCCCGGCCGGAGCGGTTCGTCCTTCGGAGCGGGCGATGCACGCACTACGGGGCACCCGGAACGTCGGTTCACCCGTTCGCTCGAGTTTTCGCACCGCTGTCGGGTGTGGCAGGCCACACACTGCGGACAACTGACCTCATCTCGCCCGTACCTGCGGGCGGCGGCGAGGTACGCCGAGCGGTGAGAGAGGGGCCGACCGACCCGCTCCGCCCGCTCCGCGCACGCTGGTGCTGCGGGCGGCGGTTGCGATTCGATGGTCGCCCAGGGCCACTCGTCGCAACCGGGTGTATTCAGCGGTGGTCCAGTTGTGCTCGTGCGATTCCTTCTCCTCGGCTGGATGGCTGGCCGGGGTAGCGCGGTGATCGAGGTACTCCTTCACGCTAAGAGCTTTGGCCTGGTGGGCGCGGCTCAAGGCGTGGTCGCGCGCTGTGCTGAGCGGGTCCGTCGTACGGGCGTGCGTCTGCTCCACCCACAGACTCTCGACGGCGGGTACGCGACGGACGCTGACCAGGGCCGCAGCCAGCGAGACCGCTACGGGCTGGAGGGCCACGGGCGGTGAGGCAGTGGTCGGCGACGGTCGGCGTCGCGGGATCCGGCTGGATGCGTCTACGTTCTGGCGGGAGAGAGGCGGGGACATCGTTTCTCCGGAAGTCGGGGGCACAACCCCTTCTACGGGCGCGCCGACGCCGGGTTCGCCCGGGGGGACGGTTTTCCGAACCGATCCGTGCTGACGCGCCGGGATCAGGTCGCGCGAGATGCGTCGCCCGCGTCGGCGGTGCCGCCGAGAGCGGGTCGAGGAAAAAACTCCGAACTCGTCCTGAACCGACTGACCGCTCGCGCCGTTAAGCGGCCGTCACCGGTGCATGGGGTGTACCCGGTGAGCGAGAAGCGAGCAGAGAAGGGAGGCGGGGCAGGTGGGCAACGGGTCCGTGGCGGTACGGCGACCGGGGGTCTCGGCCGGCCGACCGGGGCACGACGATCCACTCGCCGGGCTGGCGTACGACGACGGCCCGGCCTGGCCGCGCGACGGCCTCTCCGAGAAGGGCATCGGCTGGATCGGCGCGCACGGTGGTGCGGGCACGACCACCCTGGCCGGGCTGTTGGGCGGTACCGACATCGGCTGCCGCTGGCCGGACCCGGCCCTGGCCGAACCCGCCCGGGTCATGGTGGTCGGGCGAACCGACCTGGCCGGACTCCGGGCGGTCTCCCGGGCCCTGCACGCCCTGCGGGAGGGCCGGCATCCGGCCGGGATGCGGCTGGTCGGGGTGGTGTTGATCGCGGATGCCCCGGGTCGGCTGCCCGCGCCGCTGCTCGGCCGGATCCGGCTGCTGCGGTCGATCGCCCCGGTGCACCGGGTGCCCTGGATCCCGTGCCTCCGGGTGGGGGCGGAGCCGAAACGGCTGGGCAGGCAACTCGACCGGATCGCCGCCCTGGTGGCCACCCCTACCGAGGCCCGGAGGCGGTCGTGAGCAGGATCCTCCGCATCCTCCTCGTCGTGGTCGCCGGCCTGGGGTGGGGTCTGCTGGCCCCCGGGGGCGCTGCGGCTGCGGCGGCGGAGGACACCTACACCCTGAAGATCCACGGGGGTAAGGCCGCCTTCCTCTACACCCTCTGCCTGAAGACCGACACCACCATGAAGAACCCACGCGGCAGAGACCGGGTCTGCTCCGGCAAGAAGGGCTCGACGCACGGATCCTTCGACATGAGCGCCCCGTACGTGCCGGGCGACAGCGTGAAGATGGACATCGAGATGCACACCGGTCTCGCCGGTGAGTCGGTGACCAAGGACAACGTCGACATCACCGGAGCGCGCAGCTGCACCCTGTCGGGGGCGGTGCACGCCGGGAAGTTCCAGTGCGACAGCCCGATCAACTCGGTCAACTTCGAGCCGCCGGTGATCGAGGCGTACACCATCAACACGAATCCGAAGAAGTCGGTCTCGCAACTGCTCAACCTGATGGCCTGGCTGGTGAGCGCCGCCGCGGTGGCCGGCCTGCTGATCACCGGCGCGACCCTGGCCGCGCAGCTGCGTCGGGGCGCCATGGAAGAGCGAACCGAGTACACGAGAAGCATCGCCTTCGTCTTCACCGCCTGCCTGATGGCGACCACCGCCGGCCCGCTCGTCAGGTGGCTGGCCCTCACCGACTGACCACCGGCCCCACCGCCGATCCCTGCCCCACCCACATCCGATTCCAAGGAGCCGCAGTGTCCCTCTCCGACCTCTACTACCGCAGCCTGGCCCAGGTGACCACCCTGCTGGCGGCCCCCGACCCGGCCGGCGGTGCTGGCACGGTGCCGCAGCCCTCGATCAAGGGAAGTCTGCCGATCGGTCTGTCCGAGAAGGTCCAGCAGGTGCTGGGCCTGCTCGCCTGGGCGGGCACGGCGGCCGGTGTGGTCGGTGTCCTGGTCACCGGCGCGGTGATGGCCATCTCCCACAAGCGCGGCGAGAGTTCGGAACACATGAGCCGCCTCGGCATGGTGCTGGGCGGCTGCATCCTGGTCGCCACCGCCGGGCCCATCGTCACCTGGGTGTTCGGTACGGGCAGCTCCGGCACCTAGCCCGATCGGCAGGAGCAGACGGTCACCGCGATCCGGGGAAGGCGCCATGAGACTGAGATACACATCCGACGACGACGCGGATCAGGACAAGCCCTTCTGGCAGCACCGCCGCTGGCAGATGTCGGCCGGGTTCCTCGCCCTGGCCCTGTGCACCGGCACGGTCGCCGCGATCAGCGGCGACCCGGGGACCGGCCCCAGTGTCGCGGCCACCCCGGGTCCGGTGATCGGCACCCTGGGCCCGGACGGCAGCCGGCCGCAGGGCTGCCGCACGGACGACTCCGAGCAGCGCATCCCGACCACGGCACCCACCGACATCTCGTGGCGACCGCTGAACGGGGCCAAGGTGCCGCGTTCCGCCTCGGCGGGACCCCGCAAGAGCACCGGAGGGCTGCTGTGGTGTTTCGCGCACACCCCGATGGGGGCGGTGATGGCGGCACACACCATCTCCCGGCAGATGAGTGGCCCCGACTGGCGTACGGTCAGCCGACAGCAGCTCGTTCCCGGCCTGGGGCGGGACTACTTCGACGCGATGCGGGCCTCGATGGGTGAGACCGGGCCGGTGCAGACCGTCAACACCCTGGCCGGGTTCGTGGTGCTGCGGTACTCGCCGAGCACGGCCAGCGTCCGGGTGCTGATCCGGCAGGCGAACCTGGTGTACGCCTCGGTCGACTACACGGTGGACTGGAACGGCGTCGACTGGCAGCTGCGGCCGCTGAACTCCGGCGGCCTGCACACCCGGGCCGCCCCGGTCATCTCCCTCGTCGGCTTCGTGCTGTGGAACGAGGTGTGAGATGGAGTGCGCCACCGGTGACGCCGTCTACATCGGCACGATCGGCCAGGTCGTCGGCTTCTTCGAGCGGGGTATCGACGGCATCCTCAGCGACATCGCCGCCGCCATCATGGGGGCCGCTGTCGAACTCTTCGCCAACCTGGGCGACATTCCCACCCTCGGCGATCAGCAGCTCAACGAGAACATCCACCTGCAGACCGACTGGCTGGTCGTCACCATCGCGGTCGCCTCGCTGCTGGCGGCGGCCTTCCGGGTGGCGCTGGAACGCAAGGGGCAGCCGCTGACCGTGGCCCTGATGGGCCTGGTCCGGATGGTCCTCACGGTGGGCGCGGCGTGGACCGTGATCAACTGGCTGGCCAGTGAGGCGGACGTCTACTCCCACCATCTCTACGAAGAGGGCATCAAGGCGCAGCTCAAGCTGATCGCCAACTGCGGCACGGACGGGCTCACCGCCTTTCTGCTGATCATCGTCGGGCTGTTGCTGCTGATCGCCGGCTGCGTCCACATCATCCTGATGTACATCCGGCTGGGGGTGATGGTGCTGCTCACCGGCACCCTTCCGATGGCCGCGGCCGCCTCCATGTCCGAGTGGGGCGGGGGCTGGTGGCGCAAGCACATCGCCTGGATGGTGGCCTGGCTGGCCTTCAAACCCGTGGTCGGGCTGATCATGTATTCGGGGGCGGCGATGATCGGTGCCACCGGTGACAACGCCAAGCATTACAAACTCGCCGGTGCCGCCGTGCTGTTGATGGCCGCGGTCGCCCTGCCCGCGCTGATGCGGCTGGTCGTACCGGCGATGGCGACCCTCGGCTCGCGGGACAGCAGCGGTACCGGCATGGCCGTCGGCGGCGCGGCGGCGGGTGCGGTCGCCACCGGCGCCAAGACGATCGCCGGAGCCGGCGGCCGGGCCGCCTCCGCCATCTCGGGCCGGTCCAAGCCGCCGAGCGGCAACAGCACCCCCACCGGCGGCGGTTCGGCCGCCTCCTCCGGCGGCGGCGCGTCCGGCGGCGGATCGTCCGGTGGCGGTGGCTCCGGCTCCGGCGGCGACTCCGGTTCCGGGAGCCGGTTGGCCGCGGCCGGTACGGCGGCGCGGCGGGTCGCCGGTGGTGCCGTCGGCGCCGCCGCCTGGACGGTGGGCCAGAGCGCCACCGTCGTGCAGAAGACCGCCGGCGGGGTGCGCAGCACCCACAAACACGCCAGCGATATCGCCAGCGGTGCCCTCGGGGACCGGGACTAGTCGATGCCGCAACGAGGAGAAGGACCATCGTGAGTACGACCGCGGAATCCATGAAGACACCGACGTACGGCAACTGGCGTCGCCCTCGCAAAGCCGGGCTGGGCTCGCTGGGCCTGGTCGGGACCGTCGGCCTGTTCGGCGGGCTGGTGATGGTCCTGATCTCCTCCATGATCTCCCTGAACACCGCCCTGGTGGTGGGGCTGCCCTTCGCCCTGATGCTGGCACCCCTGGCGATCCGTACCGCCGACGGCCGCAACGTGTACAACATGGCCGCCGTCCGGATCGGTTGGGTGCGTCGCCGGTCGCTGGGGCGGCACCTGTACGCCTCCGGCCCGCTGTCGGCGCGACCTGGTGGCCGATTCCGTCCACCGGGACTGCTCAGCCGGGTGACCATGCTGGAGGGGCGTGACCCCTACGACCGCCCGTTCGGGGTGCTGCACCACCGCCACCGCAACCAGTACACCATCGTGCTCAGCTGCGAGCCGGACGGCGGATCTCTGGTCGACTCCGACCAGGTCGACACCTGGGTGGCGCTGTGGGGGGAGTGGCTGTCCCGGTTGGCCCACGAGCCGGGGTTGCGCGGCGCGGCCGTGGTCGTGGAGACCGCACCGGATCCGGGTACCCGGCTGGCCACCGAGGTGCTGGGGCGGATCTCACCGGACGCCCCGCCGGCCGCCCGGGCCGTCATGGAGGAGGTGGTGCGCAACTACCCGGACGCCTCGTCGGAGATGAACACCTTCCTCACCCTCACCTACTCGGCACCGGGCGGGGCCCGCCGCGACCACGACACCATGGTGGCCGATCTGGCGCTGCGGCTACCGGGGGTGCTCAGCGGGCTGGTAGCCGCCGGTGGGGGGTCGGCGGAGCCGCTGTCCGCCGAGCGGATCGCCGAGGTGGTCCGGGTGGCGTACGACCCGGCGGTCGCCGCCGAGGTCCTCGACGTACGCGCCCAGCACGGGCACACCGGGCTGGACTGGGCCGATGCCGGGCCGGCCGCGGCCGTCGAGACGGTCAGCCACTACCAGCACGACTCCGGGGTCTCCCGCAGTTGGCTGCTGACCCTGGCGCCCCGGGGCACGGTGCGCTCCGGGGTGCTGCGCAGCCTGCTCGACCCCGCCCTGGGCATCCGCCGTAAACGGGTCGCCCTGGTCTACCGCCCGATCGACCCGGCGACCTCGGCGAAGATCGTCGAATCGGATCGTCGGTCCGCCCAGTTCATGGCCAACTCGACCCGTGGCCTGGTCCGGGCTCGGGCGGTCTCCGAGATCGAGGCCGCCGAGCAGACCGCGGCGGAGGAGGCCTCCGGGGCGGGTCTGGTCGAGTTCTCGATGCTGGTGACCCTGACGGTCGACTCGGTGGCCGACATCCGCGACGCCGAGGTGACGATGCGCAATCTGCTCGGGGCCACCCGGATCGCGATGCGTCCGGCCGACCGGATGCAGGCCGCCGCGTTCTCCTGCGCCCTGCCGGTCGGCATCCTGCCCTGGGAGCAGACGATGGTCCCGCACGAGCTGAAGGAGGCGCTGTGAGCGCCGGCGGCCTCTTCCGCCTCGGTGCGGGCTGGCCTCGCGGTGCCTCCGGGGCCATGAACGCGATGTCCGGCCTGGTGGTGCCCTCGACCGAGGAGCAGGACATCGAACCCGACGAGGGGGGACGGCCATCCGCGAGGGCGGTGCGCCGCGCCCAGCGGCGGCAGGCCCAGCAGGACGCCGCCGAGCAGCGCTACCTGCGGCGACGGGCCCGGGCCAACCGGGACGACACCGTGCCACACCGCGGCTCGTACGCCCTGGGTGGTGGCCGGGTCGCGGCGTTCGATCCGCCCACCATGTGGCGGGCCACCACCGTGCAGGCCTGCGGGCTCTGGCCCTTCGCCTCCGGTTCCGGTGCCCCGATGACCGGGGTCCCGCTGGGACAGCACATCCACACCGGGGCCACCGTCTGTGGCGACCCCCTCAACTGGTTCACCCGGGCCCGGTACATCTCCAACCCCTCCCTGTTCATGCTCGGTATGCCCGGCCTGGGCAAGTCGACATTGATCAACCGGATGTTGATCGGGCTGAGTGCGCAGGGGGTGGTGCCGCTGGTGCTCGGTGACCTCAAACCCGACTACGCGGACACCGTCCGGGCCCTCGGCGGACAGGTCATCTCCATCGCCCGAGGCGTCGGCGGCCTGAACATCCTGGACCCGGGCGCGATGGGCGCGGCCGCGGCGAAGATCGGGGGACAGGCGGGTCACGCCCTGGCGGCCGAGACCCACGGCCGGGTCCTCAACATGGTCGCGGCCCTGCTCACCATCGTCCGGGGCGGCCCGATCAGCGACCATGAGCAGTCCGTGCTCTCCGCCTGCCTGCGGCACCTGCGGGAACGTACCCCGCAGGGACAGACCTTCCGGTTGCCGCAACTGCTGGCGGTGCTGGAGGAGGGGCCGCCCCGGGTCCGGCAGGTCACCCTGGACCGGGGCCAGGAGTCCCGCTACCGGGACGCCGTCGACCCGCTGCACCGATCGTTGCTCGGCATCCTCGACGGCCCGCTCGGCGACACCTTCGCCGCGGAGACCTCCACCCGCATCGACCCGGACGCCACCGCAGTCTGCATCGACATCTCCCGCATCGGCGAGGCCGACGGGCAGTTGACCGCCGCCGCGATGCTCGCCGCCTGGTCCGACGGGCTGGGTACGGTGGCCGCCTCGCACGCCCTGGCCGACGCGGGGCTGGCGCCCCGGCGCTGGTTCTTCACCGTGCTTGACGAGCTGTGGCGTCCACTGCGGGCCGCCTCCGGCATCGTCGACCGCATCGACGCCCTCACCCGACTCAACCGGTCGCTCGGCCTCGCCGACGCGAAGATCACCCACACCCTCAAGGACGCCGAGGCCCTCGGCAACGAGGCCGACAAGGCCAAGGCCCGGGGCTTCGTCGAACGGGCCGGCATGGTGGCCTGCGCCGGTCTGCCCCGGGCGGAGATGGAGGACCTGGGCCGGGTGGTAGGGCTGTCCCGACGGGAGATCGACCTGGTGTCGTCCTGGTCCTCGCCGCCGGGCTGGGCGCAGGACGGCGGGAACGAGGAGCCGCCCGGCCGGGGCCGGTTCCTGATCAAAGTAGGTGGTCGGCCGGGCATCCCGATCCGGGTCGCGATCACCGACACCGAACGCCACCTGCACGACACGAACACCCGCTGGATCGCCAACGGCGAGGCGGACCGACTGCTGGCCGAGCGGGCCGCCGCGGTACGCGCGGTGACCGGCGGGGACCTGGTGGCCCCCACCCCGTACGGCGAACCGGGGCAGCTATGAGCCGCCCGGGGGGAGTGGGGGGCGATTACCTGCCCTGGCTGATTCCGGGCTTCGCCCTGCTCAACCTGGTGATCTTCGTGCCGTTGTGGCTGGGCGGCACCCTGGCCGCCCTGCTCAGCGGGCACGGCTGGCAGCCGCCGTCGTTCACCCCGCAGGTCTACCTCCACCTGGTCACCGGTGCCACCGACCAGGTCTGGCCGGGCGTACCGTCGTATCTGGTCTACGGCGGGGCCGCCGCCCTGCTGCTGGTCGCCGCCTCCCCGGTGGCCCTGCTGGTGCGGGGGATCGTGCGTCGCCCGCGCCGACCGCACGGCCTCGCCGGTCCCGCCGAACTCAGCGCCATGACCGGCAAGGGGATCGAGGCCCGCGCCCGGGACCTGCGCCCCGGGCTCAAGGAGGTGGCCCGGCTGCGCCCGGACGACACCGGCAACCTGCTCGGTGACCTGATGCCCGCCGGGCCGGAGCTGCGCTCCTCCTACGAGGACGTGGAACTCGACCTGATGGCGCCGCGGGCCGGCAAGTCCACCGGCATCGCCATCCCCCGGGTACTGCGGGCACCCGGGCCGGTGCTGCTGACCTCGAACAAGTCCGACGTGTTCACCGTCACCCGGCAGGAACGCACCAAGGTCGGCCGGGTGTGGACCTTCGACCCGCAGGGCATCGCGTACACCGAGCGCGAGATGTGGTGGGACATGCTCAGCGGCTGCGACACCATCGAAGGCGCACGACGGCTGGCCGGCCACTTCGTCAGCTCGGTGAACGACGACTCCTCCAAGAAGGACTTCTGGATCGCCGCGGCCCAGAACACCCTGACCGCCCTCTTCCTGGCCGCCTCCCGCAACGGGGCGACCGTCAACGACCTGCTGGCCTGGCTGGCCGATCCGGCCGACCGTACCCCGGTCGATCTGCTCCGCGACGTCGGCATGACCGCGATGGCCGAGCAGTTGCAGGGCACCGTACGCGGCGCCGTGGAGACCCGCGACGGCATCTACGAGACCGCCCGGCAGTGCGTGGCCTGCCTGCTCGACCCGGAGATCCTGGCCTGGGTCAGCCCCGATCCGTACCTTCCGCAGTTCATCCCGGAGCAGCACGTTCTCGGCCGGGACACCCTCTACCTGCTCTCCAAGGACGGTGGCGGCTCCGCGGCCGGGGTGATCGCCGGGCTGGCCGACGCCGTCATCCGGGCCGCGGTGGTCGCCGCCGAACGGATGGGGGGACGGCTGGACCCGCCGATGACGGCCATCCTGGACGAGGCGGCCAACGTCTGCCGCATCTCCGACCTGCCCGACCTCTACAGCCACCTGGGCTCGCGGGGGATCAGCGTGGTGACCCTGCTGCAGAGCTACCGGCAGGGGGTGCGGGTCTGGGGCGAGGCGGGGATGGACGCCCTGTGGAGCGCCGCCACCATCAAACTGCTCGGTGCCGGGCTCGACGACGCGGACTTCGTGGACAAGGTCGCCCGGCTGGTCGGGCAGCACGATGTGCGTACCCCCAGCTACTCCCGGTCCAGGGACGGCTCCTCCCGGTCGGTGTCCTACCGGCAGGAGCAGGTGCTGCCGGCCGACAAGATCCGGGCCCTGCCCAAGGGCACCGCCCTGCTGCTGGCCACCGGGGTACGCCCGGCGCTGATCCGGCTGCGCCCCTGGTTCAAGGAGCCCGACGCCGGGCCGATCGGCGCGGCGGCCAAGGCCGAGGTGCAGGCCATCACCGACCGGGCCGCGGCACGCTGGAGCCGCCGCGAGTCCCACCGGGCCGGTTGACCGTCATGGCGTTGCGCAAGGCCCAGGCGGCCCGGCAGGCCGGTAGCTCGATCTTCAAACTGGACGCCTCCCAGCTGCTCTGGGCGGTCATCTCGGTGGTCGGGCTGTTTCCGCTGGTGGTCCTGGCGCTGCTGGCCCTGATAGTCCTGCTGGTCGTCTTCGCCATAGCCGGCGGATCGCAACTGACCTCGGCCTCGTCGGACCCCTCGGACCCCAGCGGTCAGACCTCCCGCGTCAACGCCCTCATCGAACTCTCCGGCGGTGACGGCCGTGGGACCTTCGACCCGAGGAACGTACCGGACCAGGATCTGGTCGCACCGATCCGCGCCGCCGCCAAGAAGTGCGACCTGCTAACCCCGGTGATCCTGGCCGCCCAGATCGACTACGCCTCGGCCTTCGACCCGGAGAAGGAGGGCCCGCAGGGCCGTAAGGGGCTCTCCCAGCTGACCCCGGAGGTGTTCGACGAGTTCGGCGAGGACGACGACGACAGCGGTGAAGCCTCCGCGCTAGACCCCGAGGACTCCATCCACGCCCACGCCCGGTATTTCTGCCACCTGGCCGACCGGACCGGGCAGCTGAGCAAGGAGAAGAAGGTGGTCGGCGACCACCTAAGCCTCACCCTGATGGCCTGGGAGATCGGCCTGGAGACCGTCGAGGCCCAGGGCGGCATGCCGGTGCTGGCCCTGGGGGCCTACCCGTTTCAGGTTCGCGGGCTCTTCGAGAAGTACACCTCCACCGGTACGGAGGAGCCCGACTCGGACCCCGTGACCGACGAACCGGATCCGGAGCCCGACGGCGACCCCGACCCCGACCCGCCCGACGAGGACGGGCCGGACGTCGACGGGTCCACGCTGCTCAGCGAGTCGGTCTTCACGGCGATGTTTCCGAACCGGAACTCCTTCTACACCTATGCCGCACTCCAGGAGGCGATGGCGAAGTTTCCCGCCTTCGCCGCCACCGGGGACGAGCAGACCCGCAAGCGTGAACTGGCGGCCTTCCTGGCCAACATCAACCACGAGTCCGGCGGCCTGGTGCACATCGAGGAGATCAACCAGGCCGCCTGGGGTGACTACTGCGACGCCGGCCAGCCGTACGGGTGCCCGGCCGGACAGACCGCGTACCACGGACGTGGTCCGATCCAGCTCAGTTGGAACACCAACTACAAGGCCGCCGGTGACGCGCTCGGCCTGGACCTGCTCAACCAGCCGGACCTGGTTCGCGACGACGCCTCGGTCGCCTGGCAGACCGCGCTGTGGTTCTGGACGACCCAGACCGGGGCGGGCACGATGACCGCCCACTCCGCGATGACCGGTGGCGGGGGCTTCGGCGAGACCATCCGCACCATCAACGGCGCCCTGGAGTGTGGCGGAGGTAATTCCGCTCAGGTGCAGGCCCGGGTCGACGCGTACCAGCGGTTCGCCGCCGGCCTCGGTGTCGATCCCGGCGACGAGAGCACCCTGAGGTGCTAGGACGAAGTGGAGGGCAGTGATGACGCAGGTGATCCCGGCCGCCGATGCGGTGGTGACGCACACCGGCGCACCGGAGAGCGAAGCGGTGGCCGCCGCACCGGAGGCCGCCGAGCAGGGCAGGCCCTTCTTCATCCTCTATCTCGCCGGTCCGGAGTACGAGGAGGAACTGCGCCGGCTCTCGTACTGGGTGGAGGGCCTGCTGCTCCCGGTGTACGGCGGAGAGGTCAGTTCCTCGTCGCCGTGGTGTCCGAGGTGGCGGGAACACGCCGAGGCGATCGCCTACCTGCACGGGCTCTGGCTCGCCTGGCAGGAACGGACCGGCCCGCAGGCGCAGGGCTCCGATCCGGCGACGTGGCACCAGAGCCACCTCTGGCCGACGATGGACGTGCTGCGCAGCCCCAACGGTCCGTTCGCGGGCTGCAAGCCCGGGGCACATCGTCCTAAGGAGCGGCCGCAGGTCGAGGGGGACGACTGGTGAGTCGGTGACCCGGCCCGGCCACCCCGGCGAGGATCGATCGAGGCGCACCCCGGTCGCCGTACTTCGCGCACCGGCCCCACCGTGATCATGAACACGTGACGTGTCTGTCTGCTGACCGTTAATTCCTGGGCGCATCGTCGTCGGTGCGGGCTAATCTGCGCTGCGGGTTCGCGCCCATGGTCACGCCCGCCATCGCCGGCTGGTGCCACCAGCGACGCCCGACGGGCACTTTCGATTCAGGAGACCTGGTGAAACAGCAGTCTGTCGCGGCGTCGCCGCCTGTCCCCACCTCGGACAAGCTCGACGCGGCAGTTCTCAAGGTGGCCGGCGTCGTCGTGCTCGGCGCGATCATGTCGATCCTCGACGTGACCGTGGTCAGCGTCGCCCTGCCGACCTTCCAGAGCGAGTTCGACGCCTCGTACGCCCGGGTGGCCTGGACGATGACCGGCTACACCCTCGCCCTGGCCACGGTCATTCCGCTCAGTGGGTGGGCCGCCGACCGGTTCGGTACCAAACGCCTCTACATGCTGGCCCTGGCGCTGTTCACCATCGGGTCGGGGCTCTGCGCCACCGCCGACACCATCGGGGAGTTGATCGCCTACCGGGTGGTGCAGGGCCTGGGCGGCGGAATGCTCATGCCCCTCGGCATGACGATCATGACCCGGGCGGCCGGGCCGCACCGGATCGGTCGACTGATGGCCGTACTGGGCATCCCGATGCTGCTCGGCCCGATCGGCGGCCCGATCCTCGGCGGCTGGTTGATCGATGTGGCGAGCTGGCACTGGATCTTCCTGATCAACCTGCCGATCGGTCTGGTCGCCCTGGTGTACGCGCAGATGGCCCTGCCGAAGGACAACCCCGAGCCCTCGGAGTCGTTCGACTTCCTCGGCATGCTGATGCTCTCGCCCGGCCTGGCCCTGTTCCTCTACGGCGTGTCCACCCTGCCCGAGACCGGCACCTTCGCCGACAACGGGGTGTGGCTGCCCATGCTGATCGGTGCGGCCCTGGTGGTGGCCTTCGTCGTCTACTCGTTCCGGCCCCGGCACCCGCTGTTGGACCTGCGGCTGTTCCGCAACCGCCGGCTGACCGTGGCGGCGGTGACGATGTTCGTGTTCATCATCGCCTTCATGGGCGCCGGGCTGCTGTTCCCCAGCTACTTCCTCCAGGTGCGGGGCGAGTCGACCCTGGCCGCCGGTCTGCTGATCGCCCCGCAGGGGATCGGGGCGATGGTGACCATGCCGATCGCCGGGATGCTCGCCGACAAGGTGCCGGTGGGCCGGACGGTGCCGTTCGCACTGCTGCTGATCATCGCCGGGTTCGCCACCTTCACCCAGGTCGACGCGGACACCTCGTACGTGTTGATCTGTGGCTCGCTGTTCGTGATGGGTCTGGGCATGGGCGGCACCATGATGCCGATCATGACCTCGGCGTTGCGGACCCTGACCGGGCACGAGGTGGCCCGCGGCTCCACCCTGGTCAACATCCTCCAGCAGATCGGTGGCTCCATCGGTGCTGCGGTGATGTCGGTGATTCTGACCAACGAGCTGAACAAGTCCGTTCCGATCCCGGGAGTGACCGACCCGAACGGAAACCCGGTCACCGAGGCCGGCCTGGCCATCGCGGCCCAGCAGCAGCCGGAACTGCTCCAACAGTTCCCGGTCGAGCCGTCGCTGATCCAGCGTGGGCTGGACTTCGCCGCCGACGCCTTCGCCGGCACCTTCTGGGTGGCCTTCGCCCTGGTCGCGTTGACCCTCATCCCGGCGGCGTTCCTGCCCCGTCGGCGCGAGCGGTCCCACCTGCTCGACGACCAGCCTGACGACCAGCCGAAGGCCCCGGTGGTCATCCACTGATCGGCTGTTGCGCCGACCGTCGGGGAGAGTCCCGACGGTCGGCCTCGGCATCACCTGGGCGCTGCCACACCCGGACCCGGCACCCCTAAACTCAAGATTCGCTCAACTGGGCCCGACGCAGGCCGTCGGTTTCGAATGCCGCCGATAGTTTCTTCCCACCCATGCCTCGAGCAAATAAGGAGGGAAGAATGCGGCGCACTCGACAACGCATCGCTCTTCTCGTAGTACCCGTGCTGGTGGGCAGCGTTCTGCTGGCCGGTCAACCGGCCGTCGCGGAGTCCGCGGCAGCGCCGGAACCCACGACCGAGGCCGGTCGCTCCCACCTGGAGCACGCGCACGAAGGCGACGTGGTGCGCGTCCACCTGACCGGGTCGGACATGCTCGACCAGGTGGTGGCTGCGGGCTTCGACCTGGAACACGGTCTTCAGCGGGTGCCGGACGGCATCGAGGGTGAAGTCGTGGTGACCCCCGAGCAGCGCGTCGAACTTGAGGCGATGGGGGTCCGGATCCTCGCCGAGGGTGAGGGCTTCACCTGGAGCGACGAGGCCGACGGTGGGTTCCAGGCCGTCGGTGCCCGGGCCGCGACCGCCAGGTCCGTCCCCGAGGCGACCACCGCGTCGAGCTACAGCCACGAGGCGACCGTACGCATCGCGCGCGCCGACTGGTTCACCACCAAGGGCCAGGGCTTCCTCTACGTCGAGGCGCGCACCACCGAGGGTGCGCAGACCAACCCGATCATCGCCATGCAGGTGGAGAACGACTCCGGACGGGGCACCGACTTCGCCTTCGCCCGGACGATGAGCCGGTTCGTCGACTCCGGCCAGTACATGTTCCACCGGAACCTGTTCAAGCTGGACACCCGGCCGAGCCAGATCCGGGTCACCAGCGCCACCGGTGGCGTCGCGGTCGGCCCGGTGTCCGACTGGTTGGAGGACGGCGAGCCGCCGCTGACCGACAAGCCGGGCTACAAGTGGAACCTGGTCGACGGGTACAAGCACCCGCAGCAGCTGCACGACCGGATCGAGGAGATCGCTCGGGAGAACCCGAAGATCGCCGAGATCGTCTACCTGCCGTACAAGACGAACGGCTACCAGCGTAAGGCGCAGGCCACCATCGGTGGTACCGGTCAGTCCGCGGTCGTCGTCACCTCCGCGGCCTGGGGCCACGAGGGCGGCAACGACATCACTGTCGAGTTCGTCGACCGGCCCGGTGCCGACCTGCCGCTGTCCGTCGAGGTCAACGGCAAGGCCGTACGGGTCCTGCTCGCCAAGGACTCCTCCGGTGCGCTGGCCAGCACCGCCGCTCAGGTGGCGACGGCCCTGAAGACCCAGTCCAACGGGCTGATCGACCGCTCGCACCCGTACCGCACCAACGCCGGCACCGGCATCGTGCAGCCGACGGCTCCGGTGGCGCTGACCGACTTCCTCGACCAGAAGCGCGTCGGTGCCCCCGAGGGCGACGTGCCGCGTGGCCCGAACACCGTTCGTGTGCTGCGGATCGGCAAGCACCGGGACGGCAAGAAGCCCGGCGTCCTGATCCAGGCGCAGGACCACGCCCGCGAGTGGGTTCCGGCGACGACGACCCTGGAGACCGCGGAGCGGCTGGTCGCCAACTACAAGACCGACAAGGAGACCAAGAAGATCGTCGACAACACCGACATCTTCCTGATCCCGAGCAACAACCCCGACGGGGCGAACTACAGCTTCTACAACAACGCCTCGCAGCGTCGTAACCTGACCAACCACTGCGCGGACGACAACGCCGACCCGGGTCGCCGCAACAACTGGGGCGTCGACCTGAACCGCAACTACCGGGTGGGTTCCGCCCAGGACGGTTACTCGGGCGGTTCGTTCAGCTGCACCAGCGACACGTACCAGGGTCCGGAGAAGCTGTCGGAGCCGGAGGCGAAGAACATCGTCTGGCTCGCCGAGACGTACTCGAACATCAAGTTCTTCATGTCGGTGCACTCCAACGGCGGCCAGCTGTTCTGGCAGCCGGGCTCCTACAAGGCCGACGGGCGGGTCACCACGCCCCGTCCGCCGCTGGGTGACGAGATGTTCTACTGGCAGGCGGCCTCCCGGATCCTGTCCCAGGTGAAGGCGTACCGGGAGACCGTGGTCACCCCGCAGAACGTGGGTGGCTCCTCCGACGTGCTCTACTCGTCGGCCGGCAACGTCCGCGAGGACCTGTACCACACCTACGGCATCTACTCCTTCGGCTGGGAGGTCGGTGGCTCGGTCTACAACCCGGCGACCGGCAACTGGCAGGGCGGCTCCTTCCAGCCGCCGTGGGAGGGCAACCCCGAGCTGGTCAGCGGGCACGCCGAGACCATGGAGTACGCCAACGGCATCATGGAGATGTTCCGGATCGCGGCGGAGTGGGGCAAGGACAAGAAGGCTCCCACCTCCACGCTGGTGCCGGGCGCCGGCCGGTTCTCCGGCCCGGTCGACGTGCGGTTCGAGGTCAGCGAGCCGGCGACCATCTACTACACCATCGACGGCAGCCGCCCGACTCTCGACTCGCCCCGTTACAAGGCGACCGAGTTCCGGGAGCCGGGCGAGGTGTTCCACGTGACCGAGACGACCACGTTCCACTGGTTCTCGGTCGACTCGGCGGGCAACATCGAGAAGAACTACGACCCGTCGAAGGCCGACAAGCGCAACAACTTCAACAAGGCCACGATCACCATCGGTGACGCGGAGCCGGAGAAGCCCAAGAAGCCCAAGAAGCCCAAGAAGTAGTCCGCTGAGGGTATTCGGTGCCCCGTCGGTGCGAGCTGTCGCACCGGCGGGGCACTGCTCGTCGGCGACGAGATTTCTCAGTCGGTTGTCGAATCCGGCCGGGCCCGTTCGACGTTGGGGTGAAGGCGCCACAGATCGTCGATGAAGGAGACCCGCACCATGCGTACGTTGATCGTCACGGAGTTCATGTCCCTCGACGGCGTGATCGACTCGCCGGGGGCCGGGAGCCACCCGCACGCCGGCTGGACCTTCAAGGACGTGCCGATGGACGAGGCCGTGTGGGAGATCAAGGCCCGCGAGGAGCAGGAGGCGGGGGCGTTGCTGATCGGCCGGGTCAGCTACGACGAGTTCGCCCCGGTCTGGCCGACCATGGAGGAGTTCGCGGCGTACAACGCGATGCCGAAGTACGTGGTGTCGACCACCCTCACCGATCCCCAATGGCACAACACCACGGTGTTGCGGTCCCTCGACGAGGTCGCCGCCCTCAAGCAGGGCGAGGGCGGCACCATCCTGGTGCACGGCAGCGCCACCCTGGCCCAGGGGCTGGCCGCGGCCGGCCTGGTCGACCGGTACCACCTGCTGGTCTTTCCGCTCCTGCTCGGCGGCGGTCGACGGCTGTTCGCCCCGGAGGGGGCCGACAAGCAGGGGCTGACCCTTGTCGAGCACGCCAGCTACGGCAACGGAGTGCAGTTGGCGATCTACGACGTCATCCACTGATCCGGCCGCGTCAGGACCCCCCGGTCACGGGGCCGGGGGGTACCTGCACAGACCAAGTCACCATCGGGGAGCCACCGTCATCTCGGACCCGGTTTCGCAGGCTTCGGGGTTGTCGCCGGCAACTGTTGCCGGGGGGTGAGGGGTCGCTGAGCTTGCGGTCATCGACCCCGGTCTAGACTTCCCTTCATCTTTCGGGGTAAGTCCAGACGAAACCGAGGTGTGATCGTGGCGGACGGTGCGGCCGTGACCGGTGGCGAACGAAACAGATCCACCTTGGACACCGGTGTGCCGCAGACCGCCCGGATCTGGAACTACCTGCTCGGCGGCAAGGACAACTTCGCCGCCGACCGCGAGGTCGGAGATCAGATCATCGCCAACCTGCCGCAGTTGGCGGAGAACGCCCGGCTCTCCCGGGCCTACCTCACCCGAGCGGTGCGCTATCTGGCCGGCGAAGCCGGCATCCGGCAGTTCCTCGACATCGGCACCGGCCTGCCCACCGCCGACAACACCCACGAGGTGGCCCAGTCGGTGAACCCGCAGGCGCGCATCGTCTACGTCGACAACGACCCCCTGGTGCTGACCCACGCCCGGGCGTTGCTGGTCGGCACGCCCGAGGGCATCACCGACTATGTCGACGCGGACCTGCGGGACCCGCAGACCATCCTTCGCCAGGCGGCGCGGACGCTGGACCTGAACCAGCCGGTCGCACTGATCCTGATGGGCATCCTCGGCCACGTCGAGTCCGACGACGACGCGAAGTCGATCATCGACAGCATCATGGCCGAGCTGCCCTCGGGCAGCTACCTGGCGATGTACGACGGCAGTGACACCAGCGAGGCGGTCACCGAGGCGGCACGGATCTGGAACGTCTCCGCCAACCCCAAGTACCACCTGCGCAGTCCGGAACGGATCGCCGCCCTGTTCGAGGGACTGGAACTGGTCGAGCCCGGCGTCGTCTCGGTCACCCGCTGGCGGCCCGACGGCACCGATCCCGATCCCGCCGAGATCGACCAGTACTGCGCGGTCGGCCGCAAGCCGTAACCGGCGGTAGGCCTGTCACCGGCGGGAGGCGTCCTCACCGCCGCCGGGTCGCCGCCGGTACCAGCACGGTCGCCGGCCTGGCGGTGCGGGTGCGTTGGACCAGCGCGATGCAGGCCAGCACCACCAGGGCGGCCGCGATCGAGGCCGGGGTGACCCGCTCGCCGAGCAGCAGTGTCGACCAGACCAGGGTGAGTGCGGGCTGGGCGAGTTGGATCTGGCCGATCCGGGCGATGCCGCCCCGGGCCAGTCCGGCGTACCAGGCGAAGAAGCCGAGGAACATCGACACCGCGGTGAGATAGCCGAACGCCGACCAGGCGCCGGCGTCGGCGCGCGGGGGAGCGGCCAGGGCGGCGACGGCGGTGATCGGCACGGTGACGGGCAACGAGAGCAGCAGGGCCCAGCAGATCGTCCGGGCCCCGCCCAGTTCACGGGCGAGCGCGCCGCCCTCGGCGTACCCCAGACCGGCGAGCACGACCGCCGCGAGCAGGAACAGGTCCGCCACGGCCGGGGCGCCGAGCACCGCGCCGTTGGCGATGAGGAAGGTGAGGATCGCCAGCAGTCCGCCCATGCTGGCGGCCCAGAACAGCGGCGGCGGGCGTTCCCCGGCGCGCAGCACGGCGAACACGGCGGTCATGGCGGGCAGCACGGTGATGACGATCGCGCCGTGCGCGGCGGTCTGGGTGGTCAACGCCAACGAGGTGAACAGCGGAAAGCCGACCACCACGCCGAGGGCGACCAGTGACAACCGGCGCCACTGACGCGGGCTCGGCCGGGGCGCCCCGGTGACCCGCAGATAGGCCCCGGCCAGCAGCGCCGCGCCGACGCAGCGGCCGAAGGCGACGAACCACGGGTCGAGTTGCTGTACGGCGATCCGGGTGGCCGGCAGGGACATGCTGAACGCGAGCACACCCAGCGCGCCGAGCACGAGCCCGACCGTCCGATCGGGCGGCGTTACCGTCCACCGTGCAGTAGCGCTATTCTCTTCTCTCATGAATGACGATAACGCAGCCGCCCGCGTTATCCAAGATCTGCGTCGGCTGGCGGCCGTCGCCGGTCCCGGCACCCGACTGCCCTCGGTGCGCGAGTTGACCGGTCGGCATCGGGCCTCACCGGTCACCGTAGCCGAGGCGATCCGGCACCTCGTCCGGGAAGGCATGGTCGAGACCCGGCCCGGTCGAGGCACCTATGTGGCGGCCCGGCCGGACGAGCGCCGGGCCCCCGACCTGTCCTGGCAGACCGTCGCGCTCGGCACCCGCCGTCCCGGCGAGGAGGAGATGCAGGCGTTACTGGCGTTACCGCCCGCCGGGGCGATCCCGCTCTCCGGCGGCTATCTGGAGGCGGAGTTGCAGCCCGCCGCCGCCCTCGGTGCCGCGCTCACCCGCGCCGCCCGACAGCCCGCCTCGTGGCAGCGTGGACCGGTCGAGGGGCGGGCGGACCTGCGTGCCTGGTTCGCCCGCGAGGTCGGCGGCGGGCTGCGCGCCGAGGACATGGTGGTCTGTCCGGGTGGGCAGGCCGCGCTGTCGACGGCCCTGCGGGCCCTCGCCGCGCCCGGCGACGCACTGCTCGTCGAGTCGCCGACCTACCTGGGCGCGCTGGCCGCCGCCCAGGCGGCAGGGCTGCGGGTGGTGCCGGTGCCCGCCGACGCCGACGGAGTACGGCCCGACCAACTGGCCGCCGCGTTCGCCCGCACCGGTGCCCGGCTGTTCTACTGCCAACCGCTGTACGCCAACCCGCACGGCGCTACCCTGGCCGCCCACCGCCGAGCCCAGGTCGCCGAGGCGGTACGCGACGCCGGAGCGTTCCTGATCGAGGACGACTACGCCCGCGACCTCACCATCGACGGGTCGGCCCCGCCGCCACTGGCCGCCGACGACCCGGACGGGCACGTCGTCTACCTACGCTCGCTGACCAAATCCGCCGCACCCGGGCTGCGGGTGGCTGTGCTCGGTGCGGTCGGGCCGGCCGGTGCCCGGCTCCGCGCGGCCCGGCTGCTCGACGACTTCTTCGTCGCCGGCCCACTGCAACAGGCCACGATCGAGTTCCTCACCGCCCCGGCGTGGGCGCGTCACCTCCGGGCGCTGCGTACCGCACTGCGGGCCCGGCGCGAGGCGCTGTTGACCGCGCTGCGCCGACACCTGCCGGACCTCGTCGACCGACAGCCGGTGCCACGCGGCGGCCTGCACCTGTGGCTCCGGCTGCCCGAGGGCACCGACGACGTCGCGCTGGCCGCCGCCGCGGCGGCCGAGGGCGTCGTCGTCTTCCCCGGTCGTCCCTGGTACGCCGCCGAAGCACCCGCGGCGCACCTGCGCCTCACCTACGCCGCCGCCGGGCCCGACCTGATGGACGAGGCAGTCCGTCGCCTGTGCCGCGCCATGGACCAGCAGGGCTGCACCCCTCGAATCACAGGTCACGGCGGCGGAACACCAGCCCGGTGAGCCCGAGCACGAGCGCAACCCAGAGGGCCGCCCAGGCCAGGTAGGTGAGGGTCAGCGAGGCGTCACTGAGGAAGGGGTGGCCCTGCATGGCCGGGCCGAACTGCATCAGCACGGTCGGATCCTGGAAGGCGTTCATGGCCCCCCGCCACAGCCCGTCGGTGGGCAGCAGCATCCGGGACACCGTACCCACCCGGGCCACGCTGTCGTTGTCCAGCGCGGTACCGAACGCGCCGACCACCCCCGCGATCCAGGTGGCACCGAACAGGCCGACAGCCACCACACCGGAGGCCATCGGTGAACTGACGCTGGAGAGCAGCAGACCCAGGGTGAGCAGTACGACGGTCTGCGCGGCGAGCAGCGCCAGACCGGTCACCGGCTGCGGCGGCCAGTAGCCGACCGTGACCCGTACCACCAGCAGTTGAGCCAAGCCGGCCAGGGCGACGAAACCGGCGCCGAAGGCGATCAGCCCGAGCCACTTGCCCACCAGTACCGCGAACCGGTGCACCGGTCGGGCCAGGATCGCCAGAGCCGCCCCGGACTCGATGTCACCGGCCAGGGTGGGACCGGCCAGGAACGCCGTACCCAGGGCGGCGATCAGACTGAGGCCGAACATCACCAGGTTGAGCACCATGGCCGCGACCAGCCGGGCCTCACCGCTGGTCAGCCTGCCGAACTCGGCGTCGATCCGGGAGAAGCCCCAGGCGCTGAGCGCCAGCAGCACCACCGTCAACGCACCCAGTGAGCGCAGCACCCGCCGCCGGGCGGCCTCCTGGAGGGTGAGGGCGGCCATGGTGAGTACGGTCCGAAAGATCATCACCGGTCACCTCCGGTACGCAGGATGGCCAGCAGCCGCTCCTCGAGACTGACCCGCCCGGGTTCGACCGCGTGTACCCGCACCCCCAGGCCGACCAGGTCGGCCACCAGATCCGGTACGGCGGTCGGCTCCTCGTCCGACAGCCTGACGGTGAACAGGTTCCACTCCTGGGTCAGGGCACCGGCGCCGGCCAGCCGGTCACGGGCCCGCTCGTCCACCCCGTCGAGCCGCAGCCGCAGCTCACCCTGGCCGAGCAGGTCGGCCAGGGTGCCGGCGGCGGCCACCCGCCCGGAGTCGAGGATGACCACCCGGTCACAGACCCGTTCCACCTCACCGATGAGGTGCGAATTGAGCAGGACGGCCACCCCACGGGCTTTGAGGGAGAGCAGCAGGTCCCGTACGTCGGCCCGGCCCAGTGGATCCAGGGCGCTGGTCGGCTCGTCCAGGACGACGAGTTCCGGGCGGGCCACCAGCGCCACGGCCAACCCCAGGCGCTGCTGCATCCCCTTGGAGAAGCCGCCCCACCCGGTCGTCGGCCCGGTCGGCCAGCCCGACGACGGCCAGGCACTTCTGCCGCTCCCGCGGCGCCACGTCCGCACCGGCCAGTCGGACGTGCAGGGTCAGCACCTCCGCCGCGGTCAGCCACGGCTGGTACCCGACCCGACCAGCTTCCTCCTCCATACCTGGTAAGCACCGTCGACCGCCCGTAAGTGACACCCTCGGCAGGAATAGTGGAGGCACGAACGGGGGTGGTACGGCAGCCCGCGCCGCACCACCCCCGTACGTCACCCCTAGGCGTGTCGGATCGAGGCTCTCAGGTCGAAGCGGTCCAGGTTCATCACCTTGACCCAGGCCGCGACGAAGTCCTGGAGGAACTTCTCCTGTCCGTCGGCACTGGCGTAGACCTCCGCGATGGCGCGGAGCTGGGAGTTCGCACCGAAGACCAGATCGACCGCGGTGGCCGTCCAGACGACCTTGCCGGTGGCCCGACTTCTGCCCTCGTAGACGTTCTCCGTCGAGGTGGACACCTTCCACTGGGTGTCCATGTCGAGCAGGTTGACGAAGAAGTCGTTGGTCAACATTCCGGGCCGGTCGGTCAGCACACCGAGAGCGGTCTGTCCGGTGTTCGCGTCCAGGGCCCGCAGCCCGCCGATCAGGGCGGTCATCTCGGGCGCGGTGAGGTTCAACAGGTTGGCCCGGTCCAGCAGCAGGGTCTCCGGCGACAGCTTCTGCCCCTCGCGCACATAGTTGCGGAACCCGTCGGCCCGGGGTTCGAGCACGGTGAAGGAGTTCACGTCGGTCTGTTCCTGGCCGGCGTCGGTACGGCCGGGGAAGAACGGGACGGTGATGTCGTACCCGGCACTGCGGGCCGCCTGCTCGATGGCGGCGCACCCACCCAGGACGATCACATCCGCCAGGGAGACCCGTTTGCCCCCGGACTGCCCGGCGTTGAAGTCCTCCTGCACCCGCTGGAGCACCGGCAGGACCTGGGCCAACTCGGCGGGGTCGTTGACCGCCCAGTTGCGCTGGGGCTCCAGCCGGATCCGCGCCCCGTTGGCACCGCCGCGCTGGTCGGTGCCCCGGAAGCTCGCCGCCGAGGCCCACGCCGTACGGACCAGTTGGGCCACGGACAGGCCGGAGGCCAGCAGGGCCGCCTTCAGGGTCTCCAGGTCGGCGACGTCGACCAGTTCGTGATCCACCGGCGGCACCGGGTCCTGCCACAGCTGCGGCGCGGGCACCCACGGCCCCAGGTAACGCGACACCGGACCCATGTCCCGGTGCAGCAGCTTGTACCAGGCTTTCGCGAACGCCTCCGCCAGCTGATCGGGGTGCTCATGGAAACGCCGCGAGATCTGCTCGTAGACCGGGTCGACGCGCAGCGCGATGTCGCTGGTCGCCATCATCGGGGCGTACCGGATCGAGGGGTCGTGGGCGGACGGCACGGCGTCGGCCGCGGCGCCGTTCTTCGGCCGCCACTGCTTCGCCCCGGCCGGGCTCTCGTGCACCTCCCACTCGTACCCGAAGAGGGTGTCGAAGTAGCTGTTGTCCCAGGTGATCGGGGTGGGGGTCCAGGCACCCTCCAGGCCGCTGGTGATGGTGTCGTTGCCCATGCCGGTGCCGAAGCTGTTGCGCCAGCCCAGCCCCTGCTCCTCCAGGGGGGCGCCCTCGGGTTCCGGGCCCAGGTAGCTGGCGGGGGCGGCCCCGTGGGTCTTGCCGAAGGTGTGTCCACCGGCGATGAGGGCCACGGTCTCCTCGTCGTCCATCGCCATCCGCCGGAAGGTCTCCCGGATGTCCCGGGCCGAGGCCAACGGATCCGGAACGCCGTTGGGCCCCTCCGGGTTCACGTAGATCAGTCCCATCTGCACCGCGCCCAGCGGACCGGAGAGTTCCCGGTCACCGCTGTAGCGTTCGTCGCCGAGCCAGATGTCCTCCGGCCCCCAGAAGATCTCCTCCGGCTCCCAGACGTCGTCGCGCCCGAAACCGAAGCCGAAGGTCTTGAAGCCCATCGACTCCAGGGCGCAGTTGCCGGCGAAGACCAGCAGATCGGCCCAGGAGATCTTCCGACCGTACTTCTGCTTGACCGGCCAGAGCAGGCGGCGGGCCTTGTCCAGGTTGGCGTTGTCCGGCCAACTGTTGAGGGGGGCGAAGCGTTGCGCCCCGTCGCCGGCACCGCCCCGACCGTCCTCGATCCGGTACGTGCCGGCGGAGTGCCAGCTCATCCGGATGAACAGCGGACCATAGTGGCCGTAGTCCGCCGGCCACCACTCCTTCGAGGTGGTCATCACCTCGAAGACGTCGCGTCTGAGGGCCTCGACATCCAGACCGGCGAACTCGGTCGCATAGTCGAATGTCGCACCCATCGGGTTGGCCCGGGGTGAGTGCTGGTGCAGCACCTGGAGGTTCAGCTGGTTGGGCCACCAGTCCTGGTTCGTCTTCGGTCGACCCGGCTTGGGAGCCGGGGAGGGGATTGCCGGGTTCTCGCTTTCGGACACGTCTCTCCTCTGCAAACGGATGCTCGCCTATGTCAACTGAACGTCCTGCTTCCGGGACACTGCGTGATGCGCCAGGATGCGCCAGGATGCGCCCGCTGGGGCGACCGCCCTCAGTAGCGTGGCGTAAACCGAGCCCGTACCGCCGGTGGTCGCCGAAATCGGCGCCCGCTCGGTGACGGGCCTCCACCTGATGCGTTGGGAGACTGAAACGTGAATCCGTCTGAGCTGCCCCCGTCGCCCGTACGCCAGCTGCGGCTCGTCGTCGAGGCCGAGGACTACGAGGCGGCGGTCCGGTTCTACCGTGACGTGCTGGGCCTACCCGAGCAGGCGGCCTACGCCGGTGACGGCGACGCCCGAGTGGTGATCCTGGACGCCGGCCGGGCCACCCTGGAGATCGCCAACCCGGCGCAGAAACGAATGATCGACGACGTAGAGGTGGGCCGCCAGGTCGCTCCCCGAATGCGAGTGGCCTTCGAGGTCGACGACACCCCCGCCACCACCGACCGTCTGGTCGCCGGAGGCGCCACCCAGGTCGCCCCACCCACGACCACCCCATGGCACTCCGTCAACGCCCGCCTGGACGCCCCCGCATGCCTGCACATCACCCTCTTCCAGGAACTGCACACCCCCGAAACCCGCACCACCCTGGACGGCTTCACCACCAACCCCTGAACCCCCTGCCTCACCCTGCCGCCTCCCCTGCCACCCCGCCCTGCCGCCTCCCCTGTTGATCAAGAGGTTTGCGTCTCGGAATCGCGTTCTGGAGACCAAAACCTCTTGATCAACAGGGCGGGGGTGGGGTGGGCGCCGGGGTGGGGTGGGTAGGGTGGGGGTGTTGGTTGCGTTTGGTGCGCGACCCTGGGGCGAGGTGGTGGAGATGGGACTGGTGGTCACCGCCGTCCGTCGCCTGCGCCTTCGCCTGCGACGACGATAGTCGTCGAGCTTCTCCGCGCGTTCTCCGTCGTGCTCGCCGCCGTGTTGCGGCCGGCCGTCGTCTTGTGACCCGCTCACCCCAGCCCTCTCGGGAGTACCCGTGACCGTGCCCTCGCTTGCCTCGTCGCTGTCCGACACCGTCTCCGCCGCCGCAGAATCCCTGGGATTGGCGGACTTCGTTGCGCAGGTACGCCGATCGGAGCACGCCGACTTCCAGGCCGACGGGGTGCTGGCGGCGGCCCGGTCGCTCCGGCGGCGTCCGCGTGACATGGCGGCGGAGATGGTCGAGGCGCTGCGCGCCGACGACCTGGTGGCCGGGGTCGCCGGGCCCGGGTTCGTCAACCTGGACCTGACCGACCGGACACTGTTGACCCAGCTCGCCGGGCGGCTCGCCGACCCCCGGCTGGGCGTCGGTACGCCGGAAGTGGGCGTCACCACCGTCGTCGACTACTCGCAGCCGAACATCGCCAAGGAGATGCACGTCGGGCACCTGCGCTCCACCATCATCGGCGACGCGCTGGTGCGCATCCTCGAACACCTCGGCGGCACGGTGGTACGCCGCAACCACATCGGCGACTGGGGCACCCAGTTCGGCATGCTCATCCAGTACCAGAACGAGCAGCCCGTGCCGGCCGACGGCAGCGACGAGGTGTCGATGAGCCGGTTGGCCGCGCTGTACCGGCAGGCCCGGGCCCGGTTCGACACCGATCCGCAGTTCGCCGTACGGGCCCGGCAACGGGTGGTGGCGTTGCAGGGCGGCGACCCGGACACCGTGGCCGCATGGCAGGACATCGTCGCCGAGTCCACCCGCTACTTCACCGAGGTCTACGACCGGCTCGGCGTACGGCTGACCGCCGCCGACGCGGTCGGTGAGAGCGCGTACAACGATGCCCTGCCCGGGATCGCCGCCGACCTGGCGGCCCAGGCCGTGGCGGTGCCCAGCGACGGCGCGCTCTGTGTCTTCTTCGACGAGGTACGCGGACCGGATGGCGCACCGAGCCCGCTGATCGTACGCAAACGTGACGGTGGCTTCGGCTACGCCGCGACCGACCTGGCGGCGCTGCGGCAACGGGTCGTCGACCTGCACGCCGACCGGCTGCTCTACGTGGTCGACGCCCGGCAGTCACTGCACTTCACCATGGTCTTCGACACCGGTCGGCGGGCCGGCTGGCTACCGCCGCGGGTGTCCGCCGTGCACGTCGCCTTCGGCACGGTCCTCGGCCCGGACGGACGGCCCTTCAAGACCCGGGCCGGTGACACCGTGCGCCTGGTGGACCTGCTCACCGAGGCCGTCGACCGGGCCCGCGAGGTGGTCGCCGCCAAGAACCCGGACCTGACCGGGGCGGCCCTGCACGAGCGGGCCCGGCAGGTCGGCATCGGCGCGGTGAAATACGCCGACCTGGCCACCAGCCGTACCCGCGACTACACCTACGATCCGCAGCGGATGCTGGCGTTGACCGGCAACACCGGCGTCTACCTCCAGTACGCGCACGCCCGGATCCGTTCCCTGCTGGCCCGGGCCGGCGATGTCGCCACCACGGTGGACCCGACGACCACCCTGGAGCCGGCCGAGCGGGCGCTGATCCTGGATCTGGACGCCTTCGCCGACACCCTCACCGAGGTCCTCGCCCACTACGAACCGCACCGGCTCTGCGGCTACCTGTACCGGCTGGCGCAGACCTTCACCGCCTTCTACGAACGCTGCCCGGTGCTGCGCGCCGCCGACCCGGTCCGAGCCAACCGACTGGCCCTGTGCCGCCTGACCGGCGACACCCTCCACACCGGCCTCACCCTTCTCGGCATCCCCGCCCCCACCCACCTCTAGCCCTCCCTCCCCGGCCCCGCTCCCGCTCACCCTTGCCCCTGTTGATCAAGAAGTTTGCGTCTGGATTCGCGCTTTCCGAGACCAAAACCTCTTGATCAACGGGGCGGGGATGGGGGCGGGGAAGCAGGCGGGGACGGAGGCTGGGGTGGGAGGCGGGTGGGGTGGGAGGCGGGTGGGGGGCAGGGGGTGAGGGTGTCGGGGGTGGCGATGGACTGGCGGATCTGTTCGCGATCCCGGGCGGTCAACGACAGCACGAGTAGTCGGTCGCCCCAGGCGGGCACCAGGTCCGACTTGCCCAGCGCGGTCGACAGCTCGATCAGTGCGGCGAGTGCCAACGCCTGCTCCACGGCCGGGGCCTCGTCGCCGTGCCGACGCAGCCCGGAGTTGAGCGCCCGGAAGGCGGCCTGGTCGTCGCTTTTGAACTCGCGCAGGATACGGGCGTTGTCGAGCACCCGGGCCAGACCGCCCAGCTCCTTCGACCCGCCGTACTCCACCTCGGCCGGCTCGTCGCGGCGGATGAAGGTGATGGTGTTGCCGGACGGGTCGACGATGCTGAACCGGGACGCGCCGGGTCGGTAGCGGGTGATCCGCGGCGACTGCCCGCCAGAAGGCGATCGTCTCGTCCACCGCCGCACAGGCCAGCAGCGGCACGGTGGTCTCGTTCGGCGTTATCCGTTCCTCGCAGCAACCGATGTCCATCGATGTATTGACAGTGCGGGAGGGGCCGTAAACACTTGCGAAACAAGCCGATAACAGTGATTCCGGTGGGTTGCCGGCGTTGTTGTTAACGCTCACAGGCGTCGTCCCCGGACCCCGCCGGCAAGGAGAGCAACGGATGTCGAGAGTTCTGGGCCGGGTGAGTGCGCTGCTCGCCGCCGTCTGCCTGCTGTTGCTGCCCGCCGCGCAGGCACCGCGCGCCGAGGCCGCCGCAGCGGGACCGGGTGCTGAGGCCGCCGTGGCGGGAACGGGTGTCGGGGCCGCCGCGCTGGACCCGTTCACCGGGTACCTGATGGCGCACTTCACCGGGGAGTCCGCCACCGGGGAGCAGGTCTACCTGGCCCACAGCCGGGACGGACTGACCTGGCGCGACCTGAACAACGGCGCCCCCGTCCTGCTCTCCACCATCGGTACGCGGGGGGTTCGCGACCCGGCCCTGGTCCGCTCACCCGCCGGGGACCGGTACTGGATCGTCGCCACCGACCTGCGCATCGCCAGCGGCACCTCGTGGAACGACGCCGCCAACCGGGGCAGCACCTCCCTGGTGGTGTGGGAGTCCCGCGACCTGGTCAACTGGTCCACCCCCTGGCTGATCAACGTCGCGGGTGGGATCCCCGGGGCGGGCAACGCCTGGGCGCCGGAGGTCGTCTACAACCAGGCGACCGGCGACTACGTCGTCTACTGGGCGACGAACTCCGCTCGCAACGGTGTCACCAAGCACCGGATCTGGTACGTGCGTACGGCCGACTTCCGCAGCTTCACCGCCCCGCAGCTGTACATCGAGCGTCCGGGTGGTGGTCAGGGCATCATCGACACCCAGATCATCGAGGTGCCCGACAGCGTCGGCGGGTACCGCTACTACCGGGCCTCCGCCGACGGGCACATCACGATCGAGGCCAGCAACTCGATCCTGGGCTCCTGGACCACCCTGGGCAACCTGTCCCACCTGGGCATCTCCAACGGCACCGGCGGCGGCAACGTGGTCGAGGGGCCGATGTGGATGCAGTTCAACGGCCGCAACGAGTGGGCGTTGTACCTGGACCAGTACGCCACCGGCCGTGGTTACCTGCCGATCACCTCGACGAACCTGGGCAGTGTCACCAATTTCCGCACCCGGTCCGACTTCCACATGGGGGCCGGCCGCAAGCGGCACGGCTCGATTCTCAACCTGACCGCCGCCGAGGAGAGCCGGGTGCTGGCCCGCTGGCCGAGCAACGCCCCGGTCCACCGGATCCAGGCGTACACCCACCAGGATCGCTACGTGCGGCATGCCAACTACGACGTACGCATCGATGCGAACGTCAACCCCGCCCAGGACGCCCAGTTCCGGGTGGTGCCCGGCCTGGCCGGCAACGCCGGGTACGTGTCCTTCGAGTCGGTCAACTATCCCGGGCAATACCTGCGGCACTACGGGTTCGACTTCGTGCTGGCGGCCAACGACGGCAGTGCGGTCTTCGCGGCCGACGCCACCTTCCGGCAGGTCCCCGGGCTGGCCAACAGCGGCTGGTCGTCGTTCCAGTCGTACAACTACCCCGACCGGTACCTGCGGCACTACGACTACCAGCTGCGCCTGGACCCGATCACCGACACCCAGGGCCGCAACGACGCCACCTTCCGACTGACCTCGTGACCCTCCCGGGCACTGGCGTGACGGGCGGCGGATCGTACGATTCGGACAGGACATCGCGCAGCGGCGGCGGGAGAGGCCATGGGTAAGGGCGTCTATGTGCAGGAACTGCCGGGCATCGGCAGACGGTACGACGTGGACCTGGGCAGCAACACCCAGCGGATCTCGATCGTGGTACGCCGTGACGGGACCCGGGACCTGTACGTCCTCGCCGCCGGGGCGGACGATCCGGTGGCGGTGATCGAGATGTCGGAGGAGCAGGCCCGCAAGGTGGGGGCCCTGCTGTCCGGCACCTACTTCTCCGAGTAGCCGGCCCTGCCGCCGGCTCGCAGACGACCCCGTCGCCTCCACCTCAGGAGTCTCCACGGTGCACGCTGATCTTGTGGGTTTCGGTGCCCTGGTGCTGATCGCGGGCCTGCTGGCCCGCTTCGGGCGGCGGATCAATCTGCCCACGGTGCCGTTCTTCATGCTCGCCGGCATCCTGCTCGGCCCGGGTACCCCGGGCCCGGTGCTGGTCTCCCATCCCGAGGATCTGGGCCTGCTCGCCTCGCTGGGTCTGGTCCTGCTGCTGTTCCACCTCGGGGTCGAGTTCCCGGTCGAGCAGGTGCTCGGCAGCGGCAGGCGACTGTTCGTGGCGGCCGGGGCGTACATCGGCCTGAACATCGGCGCTGGGCTGATCTTCGGGTTGGCCCTCGGCTGGGGCGGCTACGAGGCGTTCGTGATAGCCGGCGCGCTGGGCATCTCCTCCTCGGCCATCGCCACCAAACTGCTCATCGAGCTGCGTCGGTTGGCCAACGCGGAAACCCCGGTCATCCTCGGCATCATCGTGATCGAGGACCTGTTCCTGGCGCTGTACCTGGCGCTGCTGTCGCCGCTGCTGTCCGGAGCCGGGTCGGCGGGGGAACTGGCCCTGCGCATCGGGCTCAGCTTCGCGTACCTGGTGGTGCTCTTCGCCGTGGCCCGGTACGGCGCCCGGCTGGTCGGCAAGATCATCGACAGCAACGAGGACGAGTTGCTGGCCATCCTGATGGTCGGGCTGGTGGTGCTGGTGGCCGGCATCTCGGCCGAGATCGGTGTCTCCGACGCGATCGGCGCCCTGATGATCGGCCTGGTGGTGTCCCGTACCTCGATCCGGAAGCGGGTGGAACGGCTGGTCCTGCCGCTGCGCGACGTCTTCGCGGCGGTGTTCTTCGTGGCGTTCGGGCTCAGCATCAACGTCAGCGCGATCGGTTCGGTGGCCGTACCGGTGCTGCTGGCGGTCCTGCTGACCCTGGTGACCAACGTGCTCGCCGGTCTGATCGCCGGGCGGTTGTTCGGGCTGAACCAGCGGGGCACGGCCAATGTGGGCCTGACCGTGCTGGGGCGCGGCGAGTTCTCCCTGATCCTGGCCACCCTGGCGTTGGCCGCCGGGCTGGATTCCCGCCTCGGCCCCTTCATCGCCCTGTACGTGCTGGTGCTGGCCGTGACCAGCCCGCTGCTGGCGGCCAACTCGCGCTACCTGGCGCGGATCATCCCCGACCGGCTGCTGCGCGGAAACTGGCGGTACGTGCGGGAGGAGACCATGAGCACCGCCTGCACCCACCTGGACCGGATCAACATCACCGAGTCCGACGCCGAGGCCTGCCCGCAGTGCGTGGAGTCCGGCGACGACTGGGTGCAGCTGCGGATGTGCCTGACCTGCGGCGCGTTGGGTTGTTGCAGCGACTCGGTGAACAGCCACGCCGAGGAGCATCACCGGCAGACCGGTCACCCGCTGATCCGGTCGCTGGCGCCCGGCGAGGACTGGCGTTACTGCTACCTCGACGGTGCCCTGGTCCGCGCGCCGATGGGCGCGGCCCGGGAATAGCTCCCGGGCCGCCGGGGCCCGCGCTCAGTCCAGGCGGTACAGCACCGCCCCGTCGATCTCCTCCCGGGTGATGCCCAGACCCTCTACCGGTCGGAAGGTGACCCCGTCCCAGGGGGTGCCGGCCAGCCGGTCCGGCAGGACCACGACGGACCGGATGCCGGCCTGCCGGAGGAAGGCGATGCTGCCCGGGTCGGGGAAGGACATGCTCATCGTGCGGATGTCCTGCTGGGCGGGGGGCACGAAGTTGGCGAAACCGTTGGCTACCCGGGGGAACCCCTCGGTGGACCAGAGCATGACATGGAATTCGGAGATGCCCTCGCCGGGCAGGACCAGCAGGGGTTCGGGGGCCGAGCTGATCGCCGTGGGCGCGGGCGGCACCTCGGGGTGGGGGGTCCGGTTGACCCCCTCGGCCAGGACCAGCAGCAGCGGTACCACCAGCACGATCCGCCCGGCCACCCGCTGCCACCCGGTGTCGGGCAGTTGCCGCACGAACTCGGTGATCGCGCCGGCGGCGAGAACGGCCAGCAGCAGGCTGGTCCAGAGCATGAGCCGACCCGGGGTGCGCAGCGCGTCCCAGCCGGGGAGCAGCCGCGACAGGGTCATGTAACCCGGATCGCCGCCACCGGCGAGGTTGCTGCCCAGCCCCAGGGCGCCGCTGACCAGCACCCCCAGCCCCAGCATGAGGCGGTAGCGCAGGCGGAACGCCGAGTAGCTCAGCCCGGCCACCCCCAGCATGATCAATGTGACGCCGGGCAGCAGGGTCATCTCCGGCGGCCAGGACAGTTGGGTGCGCGCGGGTTCGAAGTAGTCGCCCCACAGCCAGGAGTCCGCCGGGGCGA
The DNA here is from genome assembly GCF_049844505.1 of Micromonospora sp. DT229. NCBI lineage: Bacteria > Bacillati > Actinomycetota > Actinomycetes > Micromonosporales > Micromonosporaceae > Micromonospora > Micromonospora sp. DT229. The sequence goes on from NZ_JBNCLD010000008.1 coordinate 165,552, forward strand.
CCAGGTATCCGCGCAGCGGCGGGGAGAACATCTCCGTCCAGGACAGATCCCGGCGTGCCTGCGGGTAGAGCTCCACCACCCGCAGGTAGGTGGTCCCCAGCCAGATGCACACCGCACCGAAGAGGGCGCCGCCGACCAGGTTGGCCACCACCACCCGGCGGCCCAGCACCCACCGGCCGCCACGCCACCGGGACCACCCCAGGCCCACCGCGACCACCAGCCCGGCAGCGGCCAGGATGTAGATCAGGGGCAGGCCGATCGCCAGACCCAGGCTCACCTGCCAGGCGGCCGTCAGCCAGCCGGCCACGATCCAGCCGGGGCGGTGCAGGTGCGGGCGGTGACCCTCGCGCAGGGACCAGCCGTGGCCACGGGCCAGCATCGCCAGGCACAGGGCGATGCCGCCGGCGGACAGGATGTTCAGGTGACCGCTGTGGGCCATCCGCCACGGCGCGAAGGCCCAGGCGATGCCGGCGACGGCCGCCGCCGTCCGCACCCCGCCCAGCTGGCGGACCAGGGCGTACGCCCCGACGAAGGACAGCGCGTAGGCGAAGACGTACAGCAGGTTGTAGCGGAACACCGCGGCCTCGACGCCGCTGCCGAACAGACCGGCGGGGGCGTACCCGAGCAGGGTGTCCGTGTAGGCGTAGCTGTACATGGCCGGGTACAACGCGTTGGCGTGCCAGATCGCCAGCGGGTCGGTGAGCAGGGCGTGCCCGGCCCAGGCGACCTGCCAGGTCTGCAATGTGGGATCCGCCAGGTCGCCCGGGATGGTGGTCCACGGATTCTTCAGGGTCGGCCAGGTGAGGACGACGGCCAACAGCAGACCGGCCACCGAGGCCAGGGTCCACTCGTGGCGCAGCAGGCGCGAGGCCGTCCGTCCGGCCGCCGCCAGCCGCCCGGCCCCACCGGTCGGCTCGGCCGGCGATTCGTCCCGGTCGACCTCGGGTTCCTGGCCCTCGACGGAAGAGGTTTCGGCAAGCTCTCGCCGTGTCGTCTCCACGTACCCTCCTGTCGGTGCCAACGTCGGCGTACTAGCCTCGCATCGTTGGCAGGGAAACGCCATCATCGATGAATTCCGGAACTTCCGGGGCCGCCGATCGAGCCCGCCATCCCACTCGATGGGAGACCCGGCGAGCCATCTCAGCGGGGCCGGTGCAGCCGGCGGTACACCGGGGCCAGCCGCTTGTGCAGGTCCCGGTAGACGGCGAAGATCTCGTCGTAGGTGGCCCGGTGCTGCGGGATCGGGGTGAAGACCCGATCCGTGCGCATCAGGTCGGGGATGTCGCCGAAGCCGAGCCGATCGGTGCCGACCGCGCCGATCCATCCCGCTCCCCGGGCGTTGACCGCCAGCGGTCGGGCGTCCCGGCGGATCTCCACCCCCAGCACGTCGGCGAAGATCTGGCACCAGGAATCCGACAGGGCCCCGCCGCCGGTGATCGCCATCGAGGTGACCGGGGTGCCGAGGAACCGGTCGACCGCCCCGGTCAGCCAGCGGGTGTTGAGGGCCACCCCCTCGAAGACCGCCCGCAGCAGGTCGGAGCGGTTGGTGTCCAGCGAGATGTTGAGGAAGCCGGCGCGCAGGTTCGCGTCGTCGACCGGGGCCCGCTCGCCGTACAGCCAGGGGGTGTAGAGCACCCCGTTGGCCCCCGGCGGCACCCTGGGGATGATCAGATCGAAGGCGTCGAAGATGGAGCCCTCGTCGCGGCTGACGTGACCGGCGCCGAGCAGGGGATCGTCGTACTCGACGACCTTGTCGCGCAGCCAGGTCAGGTTGGCCCCGGCGGTGGCCTGCAGGGCGGTCATCAGGTAGCGGTCCCCGATCGCGCAGGGCACCGAGGCGATGCCGGCCAGCACGTCGGTCTTCTTGGCGGGCACGTGCGCGGCGATCCAGGAGGAGGTGCCCAGGTAGAGGTGGGCCTGACGGTCGCCGGTGGTGCCGGCCCCGATCGCCGCCGCGGTGGTGTCGATCGCCCCGGCCACCACCTGGACCGACTCGGGCAGCCCCAGGTGTGCGGCGGCGGTCGGGGTCAGCGGGCCGAGCACCTCCGTGCAGGCGACGATCGGCGGCAACTTGTCGGCGTCGATGCCGCAGTCGGCGACCAGCGTGGGGGAGTAGCGGATGTCGCCGGGGCGGCGGTTGTCGGTCACCCAGGAGGTGAGGATCGAGTCGACCGTGGCCACCGTCCGCCCGGTGAGCTTCAGGTTGATCCAGTCCAGCACGTTGAGGAAGGCGGCGGTGCGGGCGTACACCTGGGGCAGTTGGTCGCGGACGAGCAGCATGTGGGCCGCGGGGTCCTTGCCGGTGGGGGAGGGCATCCCCCCGGTGAGCCGCAGCCACCGCGCGATGCGGCGCACGGACATCCCCTGGTACGCGGGGAAGCCGCCGAACTGTCGCCGCAGGTGGGGCGCCCCCCGCATGTCCAGCCAGGAGATGCACGGGGTCAGGGGTTCCCCGGCGGAGTCCACCGCGATGGTGCCCTCACCCTGGGTGGAGGCACAGACCGTGGTCACCGCCCGCATCTGGTCGGGATGGGCCCGGCCCAGGTCGGCGGCGACCGCCCCGAGCGCGGCCCACCAGGTCGCCGGATCCTGTTCGGCGCCGCCACCGGGCAGCACCCGCAGCGGCAGGGACCGCTCGGCCCAGCCGGTGACGGTGCCGTCGGCGGCGACCAGGGCGGCCTTCAACGCCGAGGTGCCCAGATCGACCGCGAACACCTGAGGGGCGGTGGCGGCCACCGGCTCAGACCCCCTCGACCAGGGCGAAGACCTGGTCGAAGCGGGTCAGGGCGTCGTCGATGACCGCGTCGGTGTCGGCCATCGAGGTGTACATCCGGGAACCGGCCAGGGTGATGATGCCGTGCGCGGTGTACGCCGCACCCATCTGCTCCATCAGCCGCTTGCGGGCCTTGTTCTCCTTGAGCAGCTTCACCGGGTGCCGCATGTCCAGCAGCATCACCCCGCTGCACTCCAGGTGCACGATCGAACCCTGGTTGTACGCGACATACGGCAGCCCGTACGAGTCGATCAGCCGTTGCAGTCCCCGGGTCAGCCGGTCACCGGCCCGCCCGGCGATGACCGGGGCTCCTGTCCGGGCCATCTCCTCGATGGCGAAGTAGCCGGCCGCGCAGGACAGCGGGTTGGCCGACAGGGTCCCGCCGACCTGGATGTGCGCCCCGCTCTTACCGTCCAACCCGGAACCGAAGACCGCCATCACGTCCGCGCGACCACCGACTCCGCCGGCCATCGGGTAGCCCCCGGAGACCGCCTTGCCCAGCACGGTCAGATCCGGGGTGACCCCGAAGTAGCCGGCCGCCCCGCCCAGACCCAGCCGGAACCCGGTGACCACCTCGTCGAAGATCAGCAGGGCGCCGAACTCGTCGCACAACTGGCGGACCTGCGCGTTGAAGTCCCGGGGTGCGGGCCGGGTGCCGGACTCCGGGCCCACCGGCTCGACCACCACGGCCGCCGTACCGCCGCGCAGCCGGTTCTCGATCAGCTTGCGTTTGAGCTGCCCCAGGTCGTGCGGGAAGGCCTCCCGGGTGCGGGCGGTGGCGCCGAAGGGGATGCCCTTGGCGTTCATCCGGTACGTGCCGGGCACCCGCAGCCCGTAGACCATGGTGTCCGACCAGCCGTGGTACGCCCCACCGACCTTGATCACCATCTTCTTGCCGGTGAAGGCCCGGGCACCGCGTACCGCCGCCATCACCGCCTCGGTGCCGGAGCCCAGGGCGCGGTACATCTGGATGTGCGGCATGTACCGGTGGATGATCTCGGCGAGTTTGAGTTCGTACTCGTGGAACAGGCCGGTCACCGGGCCGCAGTCGCGGACCACCTCGGCCACCCGCTCGTTGACCGGGCCGTAGTTGCTGCCCAGGATGGTCGGTCCCCCGGCCTGGAGGAAGTCGATGTAGGTGTTGCCGTCCCGGTCGACCAGGTACGCCCCCTCGGCCTTCTCGATCGCCAGGGGGAACGGGTAGTTGAAGGCCAGGTTGTGCTGCACCCCGCCGGGGATGCGCCGCTTGGCCCGGTCGGTGATCTCCTTACTGGCCCGGCACTTGGTGTCGAAGTAGTTCAGCACGTCGAGCAGCGCGTCGTGGCGCAGCCCGCGGATCGGCTGGGCGGTCAGGGCCTTCAGCCGCCGCATCACGTCCTCGACGTCCGGGTAGGTGCTGATCGCATATCCGAGTCGCGCGGACTCGGCCCCCGGCGCCTCGTCCGACTCGACGGCCGCCTCCGCCGTGGTTTCCGCAGCGACCGCGTCGGCGCTGGGCAGCGGCTCGTCGGCCGGTACCCGCAGCGGCTCCACCGCCTCGGTGATCTGGGCGGCGATGCGCTTCTCGTCGGCGCGCAACTTGCCGAAGGCGATCTCCCGGATCGCGGTGGGGATGGTGAAGACCCGACCCGCCTCGCTGGTCAACGCCAGCAGGTACGCGATGCAGACCTTCTCCAGCAGCGCCATGTTGAACACCGCCCGGTCCGGGTCGGTGCCCACCGCCACCACCCCGTGGTTGGCGATGATGAAGGCGTTGTCCCCGCTGGCCACCTTCTTCTGCACGTTGCGGGCCAGGAAGGAGGTACCCGAGGGGGCGTAGTCGATGATCGCCACCTCCCGGCCGAGGAACCGCACCTGCTCGTCGGTGAGCGCCGGGATCGGCTTGCGCAGAAAGGCCAGGGCCGAGGCGTACGGCTGATGGGTGTGCACGATCGCGTTGACGTCCGGGCGTTCCCGGTAGATGTTGGCGTGCATCCCGCACTCGATGGAGGGCTTGAGTTCCACCCCGGAGTCGTCGGGCACGTGCCGGCCGTCGAAGTCGACGATGCAGATGTCCTCGACCCGCATCCGGTCGTAGTCGTAGTTGCTCGGAGTCACCGCGTACAACCGGTGGCCGGGCACCCGCACCGACACGTTGCCCTCGGTGGCCTTGAGGTAGCCACGGTCGAGCATGGTGCGGCACATGTCGACCACATGTTGGCGGGACAGGCGATGCTGCACGGCCTTCTCCTCCGTCGACTCCTGGCCGTCGCCGGGCGCGCGGCGGCTCCATCCTCGCCCGCTCCGGCGGGCCGGGACACCGTCCGTACGGCAGCGAGAACCCGGCCGCAGATTGTCCTGAGGTGACAAAATCTGCCGGGTGAGCGCACCCCTGTCCGCCACCCCCTGGCGGCGCCTGCCCGCCGACCTGGCCACCGCCATGCGCCCGCACCTGCCGGCCACCGTGCCCGCCGTAGCGGTAGCGGTCACCGAGGCCACTCCGGCCTTCGCCACCGTCACGGACGAGAAGTTCCGTCGGGACGTGCACACCGCCGTCCAGGTGGCCCTGGACCGCTTCCTGGACCTGGTCGGCACGGACGAACCCGCGCTGCCACCCCGCATCCGGGAGGTCTTCGTCGCCCTGGGCGCCGCGGAGGCACGCGAGGACCGGGGCCCGGAGGCGCTGCTGGCCGCGCTGCGGATGGCGGCCCGGGTGCTGCTGCGTACCGCCTCGCAGTCCCTGGCCCGGCTCCGCTCGGTCGACACCGAGGAACTGATCGACCTCTCCGACGCCGTCAGCGCCTATGTCGCCGAACTGGCCGCCGCCAGCACCGACGGGTACGCCCTTCAGGTGCGCGAGCAGGCCGGTGAGGACCGGCGGCGGCACCTGGCCGAACTGCTGCTGCGCGGCGACGGCATGGCCGACGCCGTAGCGGCCGCCGCCGCCCGGATCGGCTGGCCGGAGCTGAACACCGTGGTGCCCGTACTGCTGCCGCTGGAGCAGGCCCGCGACGCGCGGTTCCGGTTCGGCGCGGACGGCCTGGTCGTGGAGCGTGGCCGGGACGCGGTGCTGGTGCTGCGCGCCGGACCCCGGACGACCCGCGCCGCTCTGAGCACGGCATTGGCCGGCCGGTGGGCGGTGGTCGGCCCGGCACTGGCCTGGCCGCAGATTCCCGCAGCGGTACGCCTGGCCGAACAGGCCGCCGGGCTGGTAGACCCCCACGCGGGCCCGGTCTTCGTCGACGACCACCTGGTGTCGCTGACCCTGCGCGGCGAACCCGGCGCCCTGGCCGTGCTCACCGAACGCAGACTGGCCCCGCTGCACGACCTGCGTCCGGCGCAGCGGGACAACCTGCTGGTCACCCTGCATTCCTGGCTGCGGCACTGGGGGGCGCGCGCCGAGATCTCCGCCGAACTGTTCGTCCACCCGCAGACCGTCAGCTACCGGCTCAAACGCCTGCGCGACCGGTACGGCGGCGACCTCGACGACCCGGCCGTCCGCCTGGAACTGCTGGTGGTGCTGGCCGGTCTGTTCGGCACCCACCCCCCACAACAGGACGCCGGTCGGTAGGGTCTGCCGCATGGAGGCCGCCGCCATCGCCGCCCGGTCAGGGGTGCCCGTCGAGGAGATCGAGCGGGTGCACCGGCTCGCCGCTGACCGGCCCTCGGCTCCGCTGCCCGCCAGATCCGCAGCCCCCGCGATCCTCGACCGCCTGGCGGTGTCACCGGAGGACGCCGCCGAGATCATGACGGGCTGGCCCGACCCGGACTCCCCACAGTGGACCCCGGAGCTGCGCTGGCTGCTGGACCGCTCGATCGCCCTGGTCCGCGCCGACCTCGGGGGCCACGGTTGGCTGCCGCCCGGCCCGGAGTTGCCCCGGGACCGAGGCCCCGCCTGGCGGCGCCTCTACGTCTACGCGTACCTGGCCCTGGTCGAGGTCGCCATGGGATACCACCGTGACCACGGCATCCCCGAGGCCGTGTCCTGGACCGCCCTCGCCGACCTGGGTAGGAACCTGGCCATCGACCGGCGGATGAACGGCGAGGGCTGGCCGGTCATGCAGAGCTGGTTGACCCTGCATGTGCGGGGTGCCGTGTACGAGCTGGGACGGTTGCAGCACCACCGCGGCGGCGCCACCCTGGACCTGCACATCCCGGACTCGGGGCCGATGACCCCGCAGGCCGTCGAGGACTCCCTGGACCAGGCCAGGGAGTTCTTCCCGCGCCACTTTCCCGAGGAGCACTACACCGAATTCGCCTGCGGCTCCTGGCTGCTGGATCCCCAACTGGCGGAGTACCTGCCGGAGGACTCCAACATCGTCCGGTTCCAGCGCCGGTTCGAGCTGGAACCCTACGAGCAGCCCGAGGGGCTGGACCCCGATGTGGAGGTGCTGCGGTTCGTGTTCCGGACGCTGACCACCCCGCTGGAGCGGCTGCCGCGCCGTACCGTGCTGCAACGCGCCGTCATCGACCACCTGGCCGCCGGTCGCCACTGGCAGTGGCGTCGCGGCCGGTTCCCCTTCTAGGCACCCCTACGCTGGTCCAGCCGACAGCACCTCGGCCAGCATCCGATGGCCTTGGGCCTCGAACGCTTCGTCGCCCACCTGATGAGCCCAGGCCGCGGTGCCGATCGCGTTCCGGACCAAGGTGCGGTGCCAGGCGCTCGGCTCCCGAGGATCGGCGCCGTACCCGTCGAGGAAGGCCGCTTCCAGGCGCGGATCCCGACGGAACTCCTGCACGGCCAGCCGGGCGAGGTCCGTGAGCGCGGGACGCCGCGCCGCCCGCCCGAAGTCGATGATGCTCACGACTCCGTGGTGAATCAGCCAGTTGCGGGGCTGCCAGTCCCCGTGGGTGGGCACCAGGATCGCGGGCGGGGTGGGCCAGTCGGCGATCTCGGCCCGCAGCCGCGCGACGGTGCTCGCGGGAATCCGGTGTGGTCGGCCGAGCCAGGCCAGTGACCGTTCGTTCTCCCGTCGCTCGTAGTCGTGGTCGAGGACCGGGGTCTGGGCGTGCAGCAGGGCCAGCAACTCGCCCGCCTGCCGGTAGGTGTCGGGGTGCTCGGCGTGGGTGGTGCCGAGCACCAGGTCTCCGGGCAGGTAACGGGTGACGAGGATCTTCTCCTGGGTACTGCCCTGCACCAGGGCGGGCGCGCGGCCCCGGTCGGTCCAGGGCCGCAACCAGGTGCGGTGGGCGTGCAGTTCCCGCGCGATGTGGCGATCGTCGGCACCACCGGCCTTGACGATGAACCGGGACCCCGCCCAGGAGACCTCGACCACCCTGGTCGCCACCAGACCCCAGCTGTGCTCCCGCACCAGGGTCGCCCCCGGAAGCCACCACCGCAGCAGGGTCCGCTGCCCTGGCGCCAGGCCCTCGTCCCAGCCCGACACCGCCGGGTCCTCCGGGGTCCGCCCGGCGTGATCGACCCGGTCGGAGGTCGCTGGTCCTGGCGTTGAATGGGCGTACCGGGTGATCCAGAGACCGGGGATGACCTCCAACTCGCCGGTCCGCACGAACCCCAGACCCTCGTACAGCCTCCGGGCGGGCCGGTTGTCCCGGCCCGTGGCGACGACGACTCGACGGTGACCGGCAAAGGTGAGAACGGCAGCCACCAACGCCCTGCCGGCTCCTCGCCGATGGGCCGCCGGATCGACCAACAGCCGGTCGACGTCCACCACCGAGTCCTCCTCCGACCAGCCGATCGCCCCGATCAGCCGTTGTGCCTGGAAGGCGCCGAGCCACCTCAGGGGCGCGCTGCGCAGCGCGTCGAGGGTCTCGTGCAGCGGCGGAATCCGGTCGTCGCCGATGATCGCCGCCTCCACCGCGTACGCCGCCTGCTGGATGCTCAGCAGTTCCCGTGCCAGGGCTTCGTCCCCGCCGGGTGCGATGTCCCTGATCTCCATCGGTGGATCCCGCCCTTCCGGCGCGGTCCAGTCGGCGAGGCCGGTCACCGCACGATTCTGCACCCGCCGCACTCGCCCTGCCCATGATCGTGCTCGATCCCGGATCGAGTGGTTTACGTGAACGGGTAAGCCACTCGATCCCGGATCGAGGGGGCTGCCCAAGCCCGTCATTCCCAGCGGAACAGGAGGGCGGCGACCAGGGTGCCGAGGAGGACGGTAGCGCCGAGACCGAGCAGGTGCGCTGCGCTGATCGTCGAGCCGGTCCAGGCGGCGGAGAGCGCGTCCACGGCGGCACCGAAGGGCAGCCAGGCGCCGAAGTCGGCGAGCGGTTCGGGCAAACTGTCCCGGCCGCCGAACATGCCGCCCAGGGCGCCGAGGAGGAAGAAGGTGACCAGGCCGATGGCCACGGCCGAGTTGGGGGTCGGTGCGACCGCCGCGACCATCATGCCGATGGCGTACATCGCCGCCATCGTCAGTGCCAGCACCCCGAGGGCCACCGCGAGGTCGGCCGGTGGCCGGGCACCGAAGGCCGCCAGCGCCACCCCGGCGGCCACCGTGATGCCGGTCAGGGTCTGTACGACGCTCACGATCGTCTGGGCGGCCAGCACCAGCGCGGGTGAGACCGGGGTGACCGCCAGCCGCCGCAGGATGCCCGAGCGTCGGTAGTAGGCCAGGAAACTCGGCATGTTGATGATGCCGATCATCGCAACGACCATGGTGATCACCAGCGGGAGGACGAACACCTCCAACGCCGTACGCCCGTCGGCCACGACCTGGCCGCCGGCCGAGCCGGCGCTGGTCAGCAGGATCAGCAGCGGCAGGCCCAGCGGTACGACAAGCCCCGCGGTGTCCCGTACGACCATCCTGGCCTCGCACCCGACGAGAATCAGCAGGGCGCGCACCCCGGGCCGAACGGGCACGATGGTGGGTGTCGCGGTCATGCCGCCTCCTCCAGGTTCTTGCCGGTCAACGCGACGAAGGCCTCGTCGAGGGTGTCGGCGCCGGCCCGGCTGCGCAGACCGGCGGGGGTGTCCACGGCGATGACCCGACCGGCGTCGAGGACGGTGATCCGGTCGCAGAGTCGCTCGACCTCCTCCATCGCATGGCTGACCAGCAGGACGGTGACCTGATCGGACTTGAGCCGTTCGATGGTGCTCCACATGCGTCGCCGGGCCGTCGGGTCCAGGCCGGTGGTCAGCTCGTCGAGGATGGCCACCCGTGGCCGTCCGACCAGCGCCAGGGCGATCGAGAGCCGCTGCTTCTGCCCGCCGGAGAGCTTCTCGAAGATGGTCCGGCGTTGCCGGGTCAGGTCGACCAGGTCCAGCAGTTCGTCCGTGGGACGGGGATCGGGGTAGAAGCTGCGGTACAGCTCGACCAACTCGCTGACCCGCAGTGCATGATGCAGGTAGGCGTCCTGGAGTTGGACGCCGAGCACCTGCCGCAGCCGGGCGCGGTCACGGCGGGGATCCAGGCCGAGGACACGTACCCGCCCTCGATCGGGGACCCGTAGCCCGGCGATCATCTCGACGGTCGTCGTCTTGCCCGCGCCGTTGGTGCCGCACAGGCCCATCGTCTCGCCGTGCTCGATGCGCAGGCTGACCTCGGTGACCGCCTGGACGCGGCCGTAGCGCTTGGCGAGGTCTTCGGCGAGGACCGCCGGTTCGGAACTGGTCATGTTCGCCACGCTACGAGCACAACCGCTGTCGATTCCTGTACCGGAAGTCACGACCCGCGACCATGACTTCCGGCACCGGTCACCGGGGACGAACCCCATCTAGGGTGGCCACATGCGACGTGTCGGCACCGAGGAGTGGTCCGGTCTCGCGATGCTCGTGGTGGCGGTGGCCGTCGCCACCCCCGGTCTGTTCGGCGGCGCCGAGCTGCGGATCGGGCGAGGCTGGTGGATCGCCCTGTTCGTGCTGCTGCTGGCGGGCCTGCTGACCGCCCCGGCCGCGTCCGAGCAGGGCCGGGTGCGGCACCTGGCGTACGGGGTGGCCGTGGTGGCCGCCTGGGCGCTGGTGCTCACCACCCGACAGGTGGGGCTGCTGCCGGTGCTGCTGGTGCTCACCGCCGCGATGAGCGTCTACCTGGTCCCGCTGCCGGTCGGGCTGGTCGTGGTCGCCCTCAACACGGCGGTGATCATCCTTGTCGCGGTGCCGACCACCCGTACGCCGGGGGAGTTGGGCCTGATAGTGGGTTTCTACCTGCTGATCCAGCTGGCCTCGCTGCTGAGTTCGATGACCCTGCTGCGGGAACAGCGGATGCGCCGGGAGCTCGCCGCGGCCCATGTGGAGCTGAAGGCCGCCGGGTTGCGGTTGGAGGAGTCCGCCCGGACACAGGAACGGCTGCGGATCTCCCGGGAGTTGCACGACCTGATCGGTCACCAGTTGACCGTGCTGACCCTGGAGTTGGAGACCGCCCGACACCTGGACGGCGCCGCGGTCCAACGGCACGTGGAGCGCGCCGACCGGGTGGCCCGGGAGTTGCTCGGCGACGTCCGCACCACGGTCGGGCACCTCAGGACGGAGGCTGTCGACCTCGAAGAGGCCCTTCGGCGGTTGGCGCGGGACCTGCCCGGCCTGGAGGTGTCGATCGAGGTGTCACCGCAGGTGTGTGTGGACGAGGAACGGGGGGCCGCGCTCGTGCGCGCGGCCCAGGAGATCATCACCAATACGATCCGGCATGCCGAGGCGCGCGAACTGCGGATCTCGATCACCGGCCAGGACGGTGTGGTCGCGCTCGACGCGTGCGACGACGGGCGGGGTGCGGGTGATCCGGCCTTCGGCAACGGGCTACGTGGCCTGCGGGAACGGTTCGAGGCCCTCGGCGGCGACCTGGTGGTGGACGGCTCGGCCGGGTTCCGGGTGACCGCGCGGATGCCGACCTCATGATCCGGGTGGTGGTCGTCGACGACCAGACCCTGATCCGGCAGGGCATCCGAGGGCTGCTGGAGGTCGCCCAGGTCGATGTCGTCGGTGAGGCGGCCGACGGCCGGGACGCCCTGGCGGTGATCGAGCGAACCGCACCCGACGTGATCCTGCTGGACCTGCGGATGCCCCGCTTCGACGGCATCTGGACCATCGACCAGTTGCAGGCCGCCGGCATCGACATCCCGGTGCTGGTGCTGACCACCTTCAACGACGACGCGCTGGTGCTGGCGGCCCTGCGGGCGGGGGCCCGCGGCTACCTGCTCAAGGACGTGACGCTGGCACAGCTCACCCGGGCGATCCGCACCCTGGCCGAGGGCGGCACCGTCATCGCCCCGTCGATCACCGACCGGATGCTGCGGGCGATCCGCTCCGGCCCCTCACCGGCCGGCCCGGACGCGCCCATGGTGGCCCGCCTGACCGAGCGGGAGCGGCAGGTGCTGCGGCTGGTAGCGCACGGCTACAACAACCGCGAGATCGCCGGTGCGCTGTTCCTGGCCGAGGGCACCGTCAAGAACCACGTCTCCACGATCCTGACCAAGCTGGGTGCCCGGGACCGGACGAACGCGGTGCTGCGTGCCCTGCACGAGGGCATCCTGGACTGACCCGGTCGTCGATGTCCCGCACCCCGAGCCTGCGTACCTCCCCGGACCCTGCTAGACCATCCTCAGGGCCTGGCCACCGCGCACCGGGTGGCGGGGACCCTCGACGCGCTCGACACCATGGCCTGGCCGTGGCGTGATCGCGCACCTGAACCGCGCCGGAAGGAAACCGCCCGTGACCCTGACCGTACCCGCGTCCACCCTCGACTACTTCGGGATCGACTCCCTCATCGACGAGGACGCCCGGCAACTCCAGGCCGCCGTGCGGGCCTTCGTCGACCGGCGGGTCCGGCCGCACATCGCCACCTGGTACGAGGAGGGTCGCCTGCCGGCCCGGGAGTTGGCCCGTGAGCTGGGTGAACTCGGCGTACTCGGGATGCACCTGACCGGGTACGGCTGCGCCGGCACCTCGGCCACCGCCTACGGGTTGGCCTGCTTCGAGTTGGAGGCCGGCGACTCGGGGTTGCGTTCCCTGGTCTCCGTGCAGGGCTCCCTGGCCATGTACGCGATCTGGCGGTTCGGGTCGGAGGAGCAGAAGCAGCAGTGGCTGCCCCGGATGGCCGCCGGTGAGGCGATCGGCTGCTTCGGGCTGACCGAGCCGGACTTCGGCTCGGACCCCTCCGGTATGCGCACCCGGGCCCGCCGTGACGGCGGCGACTGGGTGCTCGACGGCACCAAGATGTGGATCACCAACGGGTCGATCGCGGACGTGGCCGTGGTGTGGGCCCGCACCGATGAGGGGGTACGGGGATTCCTGGTGCCCGCCGGCACCCCCGGCTTCAGCGCACCGGAGATCACCCGCAAGCAGTCCCTGCGCGCCTCGGTCACCTCCGAACTCGTCCTGGACGAGGTCCGGCTGCCCGCCGAGGCCATGCTGCCGGAGGCGACCGGCCTGTCCGGGCCGCTGTCCTGCCTCAACGAGGCCCGGTTCGGCATCGTCTTCGGGGCCCTCGGCGCGGCCCAGGACTGCCTCCAGACCACCGTCGAGTACGCCCGCAGCCGGCAGATCTTCGACCGGCCCCTGGCCGCGTACCAGGCCACCCAGCTCAAGCTCGCCGACATGGGTCTGGAACTGGGCAAGGGAATGCTGCTGGCGATGCACCTCGGCGCGGCCAAGGACGCCGGCACCCTGGACCACCGACAGGTGAGCCTCGGCAAGCTCAACAGTGTCCGGGAGGCCATCGCCATCGCCCGGGAATGCCGCACCATCCTCGGGGCGGCCGGCATCACCCTGGACTACCCGGTCATCCGGCACGCCGCGAACCTGGAATCCGTGCTGACCTACGAGGGCACCTCCGAGGTCCACCAGTTGATCATCGGTCAGGTGCTCACCGGCCATTCCGCCTTCCGCTGAGCCGACCCGCCCGAGGTGCCCGCCGCAGCCCGGGAGGCTGGTCAGCCGGTGCTGCGGGGGCGGGCGCCGTCGAGGAAGAGGGCGACGATCCGGGTCGGGCCGGTGTCGTCGGTCAGGTCGGCGGCGCGGGCGAGGTGCAGGAAGGCGTTCATCAGGAACTCCGGCTCCCCGGCGACCAGGCCCGCCTGCCGCGCCTCGGTGAAGAACTCCGTGACCGGAGTCAGCAGCAGCGCCACATAGCGGGCCGAGACATGGTCCCGGGTCGCCTCACTGACCAGGGGAAGGGCGTCGTAGATGCGCTGCTCGAAGGTGATCGCCTCACCCTTCTGCCCGGCGACCACGGTGGCCAGCGCGTGCAGCCGCTGCTCGACCTCATCGTGGTCGGCGAGGGCGGCCGCGACCTGCCCACCGACGGCCTGGACGTAGCGTTCGGCGACCGCGATGTAGAGGTCCTCCTTGCCGCCGGGGAAGTGGTGGTAGATGGAGGGTTTCTGGATGCCGACGGTCCGCCCCACCTGCGCCAGGGAGATGCCCGGGTAGCCGGTCGCGGCCAGTTGCTCGGCGAAGGCGTCCATGATCTGGACGCGGGTGTCGAGGTGCGGACTCATCGGTTCTTCCTAGCGGTGCGCAGGGCCAGGGCACAGGCGGCTGCCCCGGCGACGATCAGGACGGCGACTGCGGCCACACCGGCCGGGGCGGCGGTCAGCGGCTCGCCGCCACCGAGCTGACGGGCGGTTTCGACGATATAGGTCAGCGGGTTGACCAGCGCGATCACCCGCATCCAGGTGGCCAGGTCGTCCACCGGCGCGAAGACCCCGGTGAAGAAGGACAGGCCGAACACGGCGAGGGTGACCAGGCCGGTGGTGGAGGCCGAGACCGACCGGATGGCCAGTGCGGTGCTCAGCAGCGCGACCCCGAGCCCCAGGGCCGCCATCAACAGGAACACCGCCAGGACCCCGGGCCAGCTCTGCGGACGGTAACCGATCAGGGCCGCGCCGAGGACCGTGACGACCATCTGCACGATGACCGCCAGCAGGGCGGCGACGACCGGGCCGACGAGGAACGGCACCGTGCTGCCGTGGGCCAGCCGCAGGCGGTCCAGGTAACCGCTGGTGAGGTCGCGCAGGACGAGGGTACCGGCGGCGCCCGCCCCGGTGGCCACCCCGGTGAGCAGGATCAGCGGCAGCAGGAAGGCGATGAAGTTCGTCCCGTGCAGGTAGGAACTGCCGACCGTGGTGAGTTGCCCGGCGTAGACGAGCAGGAAGAACAGGCTCTGCGCGACCGGTGAGATCAGCAGCGCGGGCGAGCGGAGCACGGCCCGGGTGGATCGCCGTACGGCGGCGAGAACGACCGGAGCCGGAGTACGGCGGGGCGGGGCGACCGCCGGCGGGAGGGTCATCGGATGCCTTTCGGTGCAGGTGGGGGTCAGCGGGCGGCCAGGGCGACGAACACGTCGTCCAGCGAGGGCTCGCGCAGGTGCAGTCCGGTGAGGTCGCCGGTGAGGTCACGGATCTCGTCCAGGGCGTCACGCAGCGCCGCCGGGTCCTCGGAGATGCTCAGGCGTACCCGGTCGCCGTGCTCCTCGTCGGCGCGGAAGCCGATCCGGGAGTGGGCGACGAAAGCCTTCGCGGCGGCCTCGCTGGTCAACTCCAGGGTCAGGGTGCGGGTGCCCACCCGTTGTTTGAGGGAGGCCGGGGTGCCCTGGGCGACGAGCTTTCCGTCGCGCAGCACCGCGATGTCGGTGGCCAGGACGTCGGCCTCGTGCAGGTCCTGGGTCGAGATGAGCAGGGTGGTGCCGCCCTGGTTGAGTCGGGTCAGTTCGGCCCAGAAGTCGAGGCGGGCCAGGGGGTCCAGGCCGGTGGTCGGCTCGTCCAGGATCACCAGCCTGGGCTCGGCGACGAGGGCCACGGCCAGGTCCAGTTTCCGGCGGGTGCCGCCGGACAGGGTGGCCACCCGGGAGGCGCGGTGCTCGCCCAGGTCGAACAGGTCCAGCAGATCGCGGGTGCGGTGGGTCCGCTGCCGACGCCCCAACCCGAGGGCCACCGCCTGGAAGTCGAGGACCTCGGCCGGGGTGGCGAGCGGGTCCAGGGCGTTCGACTGCGGCGCCAGGCCGATCAGGCGTCCCGCCTCGCGGGGCTGGGTCACGGTGTCGAATCCGCCGACCCGCACCGAGCCGCTGGTCGGCACGCGCAGGGTGGCGATGATCTCCAGCAGGGTCGACTTGCCCGCGCCGTTGTGCCCGAGTACGACGAAGCGGCTGCCCGGCTCGACCCGGAGGGTGAGACCGTCCAGGGCTCGGCGGGTTTTGTAGATCTTGGTGAGATCGGTGGTCTGCACGATGGGCTCCGGGGTCATGTCACCAGCCTACCTACCGATAGGTAGGGAGATCGGGCAGGGGTCGACCAGGGGCCCGCTGAGCCGACTGGGCGGGACGGAAAACCCGGTGACAGGGTGTGCTGGCGGGCACTAGGGTGGCGCCCCATGAGCCCTGCGGAGATTCGGCCGTTGGCCGCCGGTGACCTGACGGCCTGCGGCGAACTGCTGGCCCAGCGGCACCGTCGGCACCGCGCCGCACAGCCGTTGCTGTCCGCGCGCTTCGAGACACCGGAGGCCGCCGTCGCCGAGGTGAGGGCCGCCTTCGAGACCCCGGAAGCCTCCGGGGCGGTGGCGATCCGGGCCGGGGTACCGGTCGGCTTCGTGCTCGGTGCGCCGAAGACCTCGCCGCTGTGGGGGCCGAACATCTGGGTCGAAGCGGCCGGGCAGGCGAGCACCGACGCCGAGATGATGCGCGACCTGTACGCCGCCGCCGCTACCCGCTGGGTCGACGAGGGCCGCACCGCGCACTATGTGGTCGTGCCGGCCCATGACGAGGACCTGGTCCGGGCCTGGTTCCGGCTGGGCTTCGGCCAGCAGCACGCACACGCCGTCCGACCGGCCACCAGGCCGGCGGTGGCACCCCTGCCGGCAGGGCTGTCGGTGCGTCGGGCCACCCGGGCCGACATCCCGGACCTGGCCCGGCTCGACCTGGAACTACCGATGCACCAGGGGCTGTCCCCGACCTTCTCGGCCGGCCGGGTCGGCACCGTCGAGGAGAGCCTGGAGGACTGGGCCGAGGAGATCGACGACCCGGAGTACGCCACCTTCGTCGCCGTCCGCGACGGCAAGGTGGTCGGCTCCGCGATCGGGTGTGCCTTGGAGAAGTCGAGCGCTCACCTGGGCCCGGCCTGCCCGGACAACGCCGGGTTCCTCGGCTTCGCCGCGGTGTTCCCGTCCGCCCGTGGGGCCGGTGCCGGTCGGGCCCTCGGCACCGCCGTCCTCGACTGGACGGTCGACAGCGGCTTCGACTGCGTGGTCACCGACTGGCGGGTGACCAACCTGCTGTCGTCGCGCACCTGGCCCAGGCTCGGCTTCACCGAGACCTTCCTGCGCCTGCACCGCACGATCGGCTACTGACCGGGGGCCCCGGGCCGGTCGGGGGGTGCCCCGAAGATCCGGCGCAGCGGGTCGGGGGCCGGCCCCCTGGGCTTCCACTCCCGGGGATAGCCGAGCGAGACCTCCTCGAACCGTACGCCGTCGTAGTGGGTCGTGCGGGGGATGTGCAGGTGACCGTAGACCACCGCGGCGGCCCGGAACCGGACGTGCCAGTCCGCGGTGAGCACCGTCCCGCACCACTGGGCGAACTCCGGGTACCACAGCACCTCGGTGGGCTGACGCACCAGCGGCCAGTGGTTGACCAGCAGGGTCGGCAGGGCCGGGTCCGTGGCGGCGAGCCGACGCTCGGACTGCGCCACCCGGGCGTGACACCAGGATTCCCGGTCCGGATAGGGGTCCGGATGCAGCAGCATCTCGTCGGTGCAGACCACCCCCTTGGCGTACGCCTGCCGCAGCGCCTCCTCCTTGGTGGCCGCTCCCGGCGGCCGGAAGGTGTAGTCGTAGAGCAGGAACAGCGGCGCGATCGTCACCGGCCCGCCCGGCCCGTGCCAGACGGCGTAGTCGTCCTCCGGGGTGAGGACCCCGATGTCCCGACACATCCGGACCAGCTCCCGGTACCGGTGCTCGCCGCGCAGGCGTACCGGATCGGCGGTGTGGGTCCACAGTTCGTGGTTGCCGGGCGCCCAGATGACCTGGGCGAACCGGTTGCTCAGCAGGCGCAGCGTGGCTTCGATGTCCGCGAAGCGTTCACCGACGTCACCGGCGACGATCAGCCAGTCGTCCGCCGACTCCGGCTCGATCCGGTCGACGATCCGCCGATTGTCCGTGTACGCCACATGAAGGTCGCTGGTAGCGAAGAGTGATCCGGCCATCCCGCCGATCATCCCAGGCCTGTCGCCGTCCGGCAGCATCCGAAGGTGCCGTCGTGCCGTCGGACCGTCATGTCGGGACGGCGCCGACCATCCGGCCCGGCCTCATGCCGCCAGGCTGGCGTAGCGACCGTTGCGGTCGCTCAGGCTGTGGTGGTCGCCGGCCTCGACGATCCGGCCGTGGTCGAGCACCACGATCTGGTCGGCGTTGCGCACAGTGGAGAGCCGGTGGGCGATGGTGATCGTGGTACGCCCCTCGGCGAGCACGTCGAAGGCCCGTTGCACGGCCCGTTCGGTTTCGGTGTCCAGCGCACTGGTGGCCTCGTCCAGGACCAGGATCCGCGGGTCACGCAGCAGCGTACGCGCGATGGCGAGGCGCTGCTTCTCGCCGCCGGAGAACCGGTGGCCGCGCGAGCCGACCATCGTGTCGTACCCGTCGGGGAGGTTGGTGATCAGGTCGTGGATCTGGGCTGCGCGGGCGGCCTGTTCGATCTCGGCGTCCGTGGCGTCCGGCCGGGCGTAGCGCAGGTTCTCCCGGACCGTGCTGTGCAGCAGGTACGTCTCCTGACTGACCACGCCGACGATCGCGGCCAGATCGGCCAGCCGCAGGTCACGCAGGCCCACGCCGTCGATGGTGACCCGGCCGGCGGTCGGGTCGTACAGCCGGCTGACCAACGCGGCGAGGGTGCTCTTGCCGGAGCCGGTCTCACCGACCACGGCGAGACGGGAGCCGGCGGGTACGTCGAGGTTGATCCCGGCCAGCGCGGCGGTGTCGTTGCCGGGGTAGGTGAAGGTGACGTCCTCGAAGCGCAGGTGCCCGCGTACCCGGGTGGGGTCGAGGACTACCGGTTCGGCGGGGTCGGCCACGTCGACCGGCAGGTCCAGGTACTCGAAGATCCGAGCGAACAGTGCCAGCGAGGCGGCCAGCGAGACGCCCACGTTGAGCAGTCCCGTCAGCGGCCGGAACAGGCCGCTCTGCAGGGCGGTGAAGGCGACCAGGGTGCCGATGCTCAGCGTGCCGGCGGTCCCGGGCAGGCCGGCGGCGAGGTAGATGACGGCCGGTACGGCGGTGAAGATGATGCTCATCGTGGCCATCCGCCAGCGACCGGCCAGCTCGCTGCGCAGCTCCAGGTCGACAAGCCGCGCGGAGGAGGCGGTGAACCGGTCGATCAGGGCGGGCCCGGTGCCGAGGGTCTTGGCCAGCTGCACCCCACTTATCGACAGCCCTTCCTCGACGGTGACGTTGAGGTCGGCGAGTTCACGCTGGCGTTGGGCGGTGATCTCCCGGCGCATCCGGGCGACCCGGCGGGTCAGCCAGATCGCCGGTGGCAGCACGACAAGCGAGACCAGGGAGAGCTGCCAGGAGAGCGCCACCATGGCCACTGCGGTCGCGACCACGGTGGTGAGGTTGGACGCCACGGCGGTGGCGGTGGAGGTGACCACCGACTGCATCCCACCGATGTCGTTGGTGATCCGGGACTGCACCTCCCCGGTGCGGGTGCGGGTGAAGAAGCCCAGCGACTGCTGCTGGAGGTGGCGGAAGACGTCGGTGCGCAGCCGGTGCATGACCTGTTGACCGACCCGGGTGGAGATCCAGGTCTGCACGACGCCGAGGACGGCCGTGACGGCTGCCACCGCGACCATGCCGAGGACGAGCCAGACCAGCAGGGTCACGTCGCCTTCGGGCAACGCCTGGTCGATCACCGCACGCAGCAGGAACGGGGTGGCCATCGCGATGATCGAGGAGGCCACGATGATCGCGGTGACGATGGCCAGCGCGGGCCGGTGGGGGGTGAACAGCCGGCCGATGCGGCGTAGTGACACCTGGCGTGCCTGCGCCTTCTCCTCGGCGCTGAGTGTGCGGTGGCCACGGTCGCGGCCGTTGGGGATGGGTTCCAAGGGAACCGCCTTCCGTCGGGATCAGATGTTGAGGTTACCTCTCTATGAGGGTGCAACCGTATCTCGTGTTACGGTATTCCGGTGACCGAGCCCACCATCACCGGCGGCGACGGCGACGGCGACGAGAGCCTGGCGGAGACCTTCAGGGCGGTGGCGTCACGGTTGCGCCGGCAGACGCGGGAGGCCCTAGCGCCGTGGGCGGTCACCCCCAGCCAGTCCCGGGCGCTCGGGGTGTTGGCGAGGCTCGGGGAGGCGCGCCCCGGCGCGATCGCCGAGCACCTGCGCATCGCGCCCCGCTCGGCCACCGAGGTCATCGACGATCTTCAGGCACGCGGGCTCGTCGGTCGGCGACCCGACCCGGCCGACCGGCGGGCCACCCTGGTCGCGCTCACCGAGGAGGGCCACCGGGTCGGCACCGAGATCCGCGCGGCGCGCCGGGCGGCGGCGGACCGCTTCTTCGGGCACCTCGACGACGCCGACCGGGCCGAGCTGACCCGCATCCTGCGTACCCTTCGCAGCTGACCCTCGACCGTCAGGTGGCGTGCTCGACCAGTTGGTGCAGGAGGCTGACGACCTCCTCGGGAGTGAACGCCATGGCGTTCTCCCCGACGGTCACCTCGAACGAACACCGGTCCGGGTCCGGCGCCGACCGGGTACGGCCGAACAACTCCACCCCGGTGTCGGCGAGCAGGGCCTCGGCTGCCTGCTCGGCGGCGGCCGGGCCCATGGGCAGGTGCACGTGGAACAGCGGTGTCTGCGGCGGGTCCGGCACCACCCGGGCCACCCCGTCGGCCGTGATGGCCGCCGCGATCGCCAGCGCGTGGTCACGGTAGGCGGGCAGCCGGGGCAGGTGGGTGTCCAGGCCGTGCAGGGCGGCGAGCGCCAGTGGCCAGGCGTCGTAGACGTCGCCACCGAGCCTGCGCCGCCAGACCCGGGCCTCCGCCAGGAGATCGGAAGGCCCGGCGAGCACCGCACCACCGGTGCCCTGCAACCCCTTGTAGAGCGAGACGTACGCGGTGTCGAACAGGCCGGCGATCTCGGCGAACGGCCGCGCGTAGTACGTCTGGGCCTCCCACAGCCGCGCGCCGTCGAGGTGGATCGCCGCGCCGCGCTCGCGCATCGCCGAGGTCTGGGCGACCAGGTCCGCCCACTCCGGCAGCAGCCCGCCGATGTCGCGCTGCGGAAGCTCCCAGAGCACCGCCGCCAGCGGCTCGCCGATGGCGGTTAGGTCCTCCAGGCCCATCAGTCGGTGCCGGTCGCCGACCGGGTGGCACCGCAGGCCGTGCACGACGGCGTACCCACGGTGCTCCCACACCTCCAGGTGGCTCTGCGGATGGGCGGCGAACGCCCGATGCCCCCGGCGGTCGGCGTGGATGCGCAGGGTGACCTGCTGGGCCATCGTCCCGGACGGGAAGAACAGGGCACCCTCCTTGCCGAGCAGCGAGGCGATCCGCCGCTCCAGCACGGCCACCGGGCCGTCCGGGCCGTTGGGTGGCGTGTCAGCGTCGACCTGAGACAGCATCGCGCGCAGCATCTCCTGCGGGCGGCGACGCAGGCCGGAGTGCAGGAACAGGGACCGTCGTACGGCCCGGGCGGGTGCGGGCACCTGGTGTTGGCCGGCGTCCTGCGACGGAGAGGGTTCGGGGCTCATGCCGAGCAGCCTAGCTTGTTGCACATCCTTGGCAATAGCCAAGATCATGTGACTCTGCGAGGGCCTCGGTGAGAACGAGCGGGTCCGCCACCTGTGTACCGATGGCGGACCCGTGGGTCGTACGTGGTGGGCTACCGACTAGAAGACGAGGGCCTTCTTGCCGCCGACCACCGGCAGGTGCAGCTCACTGTGCTTGGGCGCGACCCGCAACTCGGTGCCGCCCAACGGCAGCAGGGTGTACGCCTGGTCGGTGGAGAAGACCACCACACCGATGCGGCTACCCGCCGGGAAGACGTAGTCCTTCGGCTCCAGGGTCCACTTGAAGTCGTACAGCTTGCCCTGCTTCAGCGGCTCGCTGCGCGAGGCGCTCTTGCGGTTCTGCGGGTCCAGCCATCCCCGGGTCACCACGGTCGGCGCGGCGGTCGAGCCCTCCGGCCCGTAGTTGACCAGGTACGCGGTCAGGTTGGCGTTCGGCTTGTTCTCGATCGCCATCCGCAGCCGCATCTCGGCCCGCCCGGAGATGCGGACCTCCTGGGCCAGCTCCGGGGTGCGGTAGACCAGCCGGTTGGGGCTGGCCACGTCCGGCGCGGCGACCAGCGAGTTCGGCGACAGGGTGCGGCCGTTGTCGACGAAGCTCTGCTCGGTGGTGGCGCCCTTGGGCCGCTTACCGGCGGTCAGGGTGCCCGGGCTGGTCGAGTCGGTGGCACCGAACTCCAGCTTCACCTCACGGGTGGCCGGGTCCGGCCAGTTGGCGTACGTGGCGTTGACCCGGTTCTCACGCTGCACCACGGCGGTGGGCTCGTTCATGATGCCGTTGGGCACGTTCCACAGCCAGAAGTCGAACCAGCGGTTCTCGGTCTGCTTGTAGGTCCAGGTCTGACCGTCCGGCAGGGTCACCGCGGCGGTGTTGCCGGGCGAGCTGTGCCCACCCTGGTGCAGCCAGATCTTGCGCGGCACCTTGTGCTTGGCCAGCTCGTCCCACCAGCCGGCGAACTGCTCGGTGCGCACGTTCCAGTCGTTGAGACCGTGCACCACGAAGACGCTGGCCTTGACCTTCTTGGCGTCGAGGTAGTCCCGGTCGGCCCAGAACTTGGAGTAGTCGCCGGTGACCCGGTCCTGCTCCTCGGTCAGCTTCGCCATCTCGTCGGCGCAGTGGCCCTCGGAGCGGGCCCGACCGGCGGTGTACTTGGCCAGGATGTCGGCGTCCTCGCCCTGGTAGCCGCCGGGCGCGACGACCAGGCCGTTGGCCCGGTAGTAGTCGTACCAGCTGCTGATCGCCGCGACCGGGACGATGGTCTTGAGGCCCTTGACCCCGGTGGTGGCGACCTGGTTGGGCAGGGTGCCGTTGTAGGAGGCGCCGGTCATGCCGACCGCACCGGTGCTCCAGCCGGCCTTGACCGGTGCGCCGTCGGCGTCGTAGCCCTTGGCCCGGCCGTTGAGCCAGTCGATGACCGCCTTGGTGCCGAGGGTCTCGGCCTGGTCACCGCTGGTCGGGCAGCCGTCCGAGTCGCCGGTGCCGACGCTCTGGCCGAGCACCACCGCGTACCCGCGCGGCACGTAGTAGTCGTCCAGCTGACCGGGCAGGTTGGGCTTGGTCACCGCGCCCTGGGTCTCGTCCTCGGCGGACAGCGAGGCGGACCGGCGGGTCAGGCCGTTCTGCGGCAGGTCGTCGACCAGCACGCTGTGGTAGGGCACGCTGCCCCAGGTGCCCTTGCGGTACGGGCTGTGCTCGAAGATGACCGGCACCTTGAAGCCTTCGGTGGCGGTCTCCTTGGGGCGGGAGATGTCGATCGCCACCCGGTCACGGCGGCCGTCGCTGTCGGTGTCCAGCGGAGTCTCGACGTACACCCGCTCGATGATCGCGTCGGCGAAGGAGAAGACCGGCTGGGTCATGCCGTCGGCTACCACGATGCCGGGGGTGGCGGCGGGCGCGGGTTTCGCGGAGACCGGGCTGGCGCTGAGCACCAGGGCACCGGTCACGCCCACGCCCACCAGGGCTAGATGGGGGGTTCGACGCACGTAAATTCCCTTCACTCGGCTGTTGGCCGAAGTCAACCAGGGGGTTGGGGGTTGATGATCCACATGCTAGACCTGGTCACCGGGCCGGCGGCACCCCCACTCACCCCACTGACGTGCGAAAGTCTGAATGGGAGGCTGATGCCGTCCGTTCGGTCCACCCTCGTGGGTCAGGCGGCCGCGGCCTGACCCACCGACCTGGACCCTCGCAGGGCCCCCGCCAGCGCGCCGAGCACCTCCACGGTGGAGCCGAGGGCGAAGACGAAACGATCCGGCCGCAGCAGCACCGCCTCACAGCGGTGCCGCCGCAGCCAGGGGATGATCACGTTGTCGATGTCGATGACATGGACCCGCTCATCGGCGGGCTCGGCCCCGGACGACGCCGGGCCGGCGGTGTCGCCCGGATGCACCACGATCGCGCGAACCGGCGGCCGACCCGGGCCGTCGGCCGGTACCTCGGTCCCCAGCACCGCGAAACCGGCACCCAGCACCTCGTCCAGCAGCACCGGAACCTTCGACCCGGGCAGGGCCACCCGCGGCTGCGGGAACATCGTGCCCACCGCGCCGTCACGCCGCCCACCGGCGAACAACCCCTGGTCGTACGCCGGTAGGGGCTTGAACTCGAAACGTCGCACGAACCGGCGGACCCGGGGCACGGTCTGCGCGGCTCGCAGCGCGGTGTCCCGCAGCCAGGCCGCGCGACGGTCGCGGGCCAGGAACACCCGCCCCAGCCGAACGCTGGTGGCGGCCATCGCCGCGGTGTGCGGACGCCGTTCGGTCTCGTAGGTGTCCAACAGGGCCGGGTCCGCCTCGTCGTCGAGCACCAGGGCGAGTTTCCAGGTCAGGTTCGCCGCGTCACGCAGCCCGCTGCACAACCCCTGACCGAGGAAGGGGGGCATCTGATGAGCGGCGTCGCCCAGCAGGAACACCCGACGCTCCCGCCACCGCCGGGCGATGAGCTGGTGGAAGGTGTAGATCACCGCCCGGGTGACGGTGAACCGGGCCGGATCGACATACGGCTCGACCAGGGCGGCGACCCGATCCGGTCGGGTCATCTCGGCCTCGGTCTCGCCCGGCTGGAGCATGAACTCGGCCCGGTAGCTACCCCGGGCACCGGGGGAGACGAAGGCCGGTCGTCGCCAGTCACAGACGAAGGTGGTGTGCGCCCGGCGGATCCCCTCCGGCGGCACCTCACCGGAGACGGCCAGCCACGGCTCGGCGTAACTGGCCCCGGCGAGTGGGATGTGGACCGCCGCCCGGGTGGTGCTGCGGGCACCGTCGCAGCCCAGCACGTACCGGGCCCGCACCGGGTACGACTGGTCGGTGCGCACGTCGCGCAGCACCAGGTGCACCCGCTCCTCGTCCTGGTACAGGCTCACCAGTTCGGTGCCCAGGCGCAGCTCCACGTGGTCGTAGCGGTCCAGCCCGGCACGCAACACCCCCTCCAGCCGAGGCTGGTCGAAGAAGTTCAGCGGGGCGTGGCCGAAGCCGAAGTCGACCTCGGAGAAGTCGATGGTGGCGAAGGTGCGGCCGGCGGCGTTGAGATAGTCGGCCCGGGTCGGCTGGTGCAGGTCGGCACCGATGGAGTCCAGCAGGCCGACCTGCTGGTAGATCCGCAGCGCCTCGTCGTCACAGGAGAAGGCCCGGGGCTGACCGTGGGGTGTCGTGCTGCGCTCCACCACCAGGGTGCTCACCCCGCGCAGACCGAGCAGGTTGGCGGTCAACGCCCCGACCGGACCGCATCCGACCACCACGACATCGACCTCTACGGCTGCCGGCTGCGGTGCCGACTGAGCGGGCTTCATGACTGTTCCTCCCACGGACCGCCCGGAGCCCGGGCGCGGATCTGACCGGGTCAGCACAGCAACCGGGGGTGGAAGGCCCGTGGAGACGGTGTGGAGGTGATCAGGGGCCGACCGTGGAGAAACCGTTGAACGGCGGTGGGAACCGGGCGAGCAGCAGACCGGCGCCCTGGTCTGCGGCGAGCCGGGCGCCGGTGGCCAGCGCGGCCGGATCCTCGCGGGCCAGACCGCGTACCCGGTGCAGTTCGGCGGCGAACACGGTCTCGCCGAACCGGTCGGCCACGGCCAGTCCCTCCCGCGCCAGCTCCGCCGCGGTGTCGTGGTCACCGGCGGCCAGGTACGCATCGGCCATCCCGCCGTAGGTGACCGTGCGGGTGGCGCGCAGCCCGGGACGGTAGATGGCCTCCGCGGCTGCCCGCATCGCGGCCAGCCGCTCGGGTGCGCCGTCGCGGGCGGCAGCCCACTCCAGGAAGAACTCACCGGTGGCCACGAAGTGCGGCATACCGTGCGCCGCGCCGATCTCCCGGCATCGGGTGGCGGCGGCCCGCACGATCGGCACCTCCCGCTCCTGAAGCCCCATCCAGGCCGCGAACAAGGCGGCGTTGGCCCGGCCGTACAGGTCGTCCACCTGCTCGGCGAGCAGTTCGGCGTCGCGGATGTCCCGTCGGGCCGCCTCCGGGTCACCACGCAGGGACCGGACCAGGGCCCGGAAGTTGTGGGCGGCCAGCACCGGCAGCCGACCCACCTGTCGGCCGAGCTGCCGGGCGTCGACCCCCCGAAGCCGGTCGATAGCGGCGGTGAGCCGCTCCTCGGCCACCTCCAGCCGTCCGGTGAAGTAGCCGACCACACCGAGCAGGTACTCACCGGCCGCTACGGTCAGCTCCGTACCATCGCCGTCGGCCAGCCGCTCGGCCAGCTCGGCGCTACCGGCGTAGTCGGCCTGGTTGGCGGCCAGCTCACCCAGCGCCCACAGGGCCGGTCGCACATCGGTCTGCGGGTCGACCAGGGCCAGTAGGTCACGGGCCCGGGCACAGACCTGGTCGACGGCGTCGGCACCGACACCCACCGTCATCTGCAGCAGGGCGGCCCGGTGCAGTTGCACCTCAAGCTCGGTGCGGGCCGCCGCCGGGGAGGCGGCCATCCGGGCCAGCCGCCGCGCCGCCCGGTCCAGGTGACCCAGGGCGTCCTCGTAGGCGAACCGGCGGGTGGCGTCGTCGGCCGCAGCCAGGGTCCACCGCAGATGCTTCTCCTCGTGTCCGAGACCGACCGACCGCCCGTAGTGGTGTGCCAACTCGGCCGGGCCGACGACCCCGGAACGCTCGTACGCCTGCGCCAACCGGGCGTGCAGGGCGGCCCGCCGGGGCGGGGGCAGCTGCGCGTAGGTGACCTCGGCGAACAGGGGGTGCCGGAACCACACCGCGCCGGGCTCGGCCTCGGCCACCAACTCGGCGGTGTAGGCCGCGCTCAGCGCCTCGGCGATCCCCTCGGCCGGCACCCCGAGGACCTCGGCCATCGTGGTGGCGTCCAGATCGTGCCCGGCCACTCCCAGCAGGGCCAGACAGTCGCGGGCCGGTGCGGGCAGCCTGCCCAGGCGCAGCCGGACGGTGTCCCGGATGCTCGGTGGCAGGTCCGCGCCGGCCGGGTCGGTTCGGGCCCGCAGCAGTTCGGTGATGAAGAAGGGATTGCCGCCGGTCCGGTCGACCAGCCGCGCCAGCACCGGCTCCGCCGGTGCGGCCCCGGTGCGCTGCCGCACCAGGTCGGCCACCGCCTGCGCCGGCAGCCCGGTCAGCCGCAGTTGATCGAATCCCGGTCCGCGGGCCAGTTCCGCCACCGTGGCCACCAGCGCCGGGTCGTGTTCGTACGGCCGCAGGGTGGCCAGGACCAGCGCGCGGGTCCCGGCCAGGGCCGGGACGAGGAACCGCAGCAGCAGCAGGGAATCCGGGTCGGCGGCGTGCAGGTCGTCCAGCACGACGAGCAGCCCGGCCGGCTCGGCCGCCGCGCGGACCAGTTCCGCCACCGCCTCGTACGCCTGGAACCGGGCCGCCGGATCGGGGGCCACCTCGCCGGTCGGATCGTGGGCCGGCCCGACGGCGAACCCGTCGAGGCCGCGTACCGATCCGCTGGTCCCGACCTGCGGCATGGCGACCAGGGCCCGCACCACCTGCCGCCACAACCAGAACGGCGGCGCCTGCCCGAGATCGGGACAGCGCCCCCACACCACCGCCACCCCCTCGGCCCGAGCGAGGGCGGTGACCCTGGTGGCCAGACTGGTCTTGCCGATGCCCGGCTCGCCGACCAGCACGGCGGTGCGGCCGTGCTCGCGGGTCGCCGCAGTCAGCGCCGCCACCAGCCGGGTCAGCTCCGCGCCCCGACCCACCAGCGGGCCCGCCGGATCGCCGGGAGCCCTCGGTACGAGGGGGGCGCCGGGGGTGTCCGAGGCGGACAGCACGGCAGTCTGATCGCCGGTGCCCGCACGGGGGAGGACCGGTGGGCCGGCGGCCGGCTCGACCGCCTGATCCAGGATCGAGGCGTGCAGCTCACGCAGCTGCACCCCCGGATCGATGCCGTACTCGTCGGCCAGGATCCGGCGCCCCTCGTCGTAGGCGGCCAACGCCTCGGTCTGCCGCCCGGCCCGGTACAGCGCCAGCATCAACTGGGCGCGGGCGGCTTCGCGTACCGGGTGGTCGGCCACGAACTGGCGCAGCTCGGCGAGGACCGCGGCGTGCCGACCGGCGGCGACGGCCGCGGTGAACCGGCCCTCCTCGGCGCTGAGCCGCAGCTCGGTCAGCCGCGCCGCCTCAGGACGCACCACTGTCAACTCGGTGGCCCCGGTCATCGGCTCGCCTCGCCACAGCCGTAGGGCGTCGAGGTAGTCGCGTTCGGCGATCGCGGGTGCCCCGGCGCTCAGCCGGTCGGCCGCCCGGTCCACCAGTCGTCGGAACCGGACGGCATCGATGGCGTCGGGGTCCACCCGCAGCTGGTAGCCCTTCGGCTGGCTACAGAGGACCCGGGCCGCCTCGCCGGGGGAGCGGTGCGGCTCCACGGCCCGACGCAGTCCGGCCACGTAGGTGCGCAGGGTGATCTCGGCACTGGGCGGGGGTCGGCCGTCCCACAGGGCGTCGACCAGCCAGTCGGTGGCGACGAACCGGTTCGGCCGAAGCAGCAGCAGCACCAGCAACGCCCGCTGTTTCGGCCCGCCGAGCGGCACCACCTGCCCGTCCCGGACCACCTCCGGTGGCCCCAGCACCCGGAACTGCACCCCACCACCATCTTCGGCCCGACCTAGCCCGCCGAGTATGCCAGGCGATGATCCACCGGACCGACGACGATCGTCCAGGGTCCTGGTCGGCATCCGACAGCCGTAGCGCTCGCGGCCGGTCAGCCCATGCTCTTGGCGCCGTCGATGGCCTCGCGGACGATGTCGGCGTGGCCGGCGTGCTGGGCGGTCTCGGCGATGAGGTGCAGCAGCACCCGACGGGCGGACCAGCGGGCCCCGGGAGCGAACCACGGTGCCTCGGGCAGCGGCTGGCTGAGATCCAGATCCGGCAGGGTGCGGATCAGGTCGTCGGTCTGCTTGGCGGCCTCGTCGTAGGTCGCGAGCACGCTGGCCAGGGTCTCGCCGGGTGACACCTGAAACCGCTTCGCGTGCTGCTCCATCGCGGCCGTGTCGGTGATGCCCGGAAATGCCGTCGGGCCGACCTGGATGAAGTCCACCCAGCTCCGTTCGATGCCGGCGACATGCTTGATCAGCCCGCCGAGGCACAGCTCGCTGACGGTGCTGCGCAGGGCGATCTGCTCATCGGTCAGGTCGCGAGTGGTGTTCCGCAGGAAGAAGCGGTGCAGTTGCAGGGTCTCCAGCAGGTCGGCGCGCTCGGCGGACAGGGTGGGCTCGGCCATCACAGGCCCCTTTCGTCGGTGTCAGCCGCACGCTATCGGCCACCCCCGACACCTTCACCGGTCGCGACGAGCGCCGTCGGGTCGACCGGTGTGGCCCGCCCGGAGGTCAGCTGCCCGCCAGAGCCTCCCGCATCCGGTTGATCTCGACGTTCTGCTCCACGATCACGCTGCTGGCCAGCTCGTTGACCAGGCGATCGCTGCCCAGCACGAGCACCTCGTCGGCCATCTTGATCGCGCCCTCGTGATGCTCGGTCATCATGGTCACGAACATCCGGTCGAACTCCGCCCCGCGAGCGGCGGTCAGCCGGTTCAGCGCCTCCGCCGTCTGCATGCCGGACATGGTGTGGCGGTGGTCGCCGCCGGAGTTGCGGTCCAGTCCCCGCTCGGCCAGCCAGGTCTCCATGTACTTGATCTCAGATTCCTGGACCGCCAGCATCCGCGCCGCCATGCGCTTGAGCTGCTCCTTCTCGGCCCGGTCGGCGACCAGGCGGGCCATCACCAGGGCCTGCTCGTGGTGCGGGATCATCATCGTCATGAATCGGACGTCGGTGTTGTTGTGCGGGTCCCGGGGCAGGGCCGACACCTCGTTCGCCGGCGCTGTCCGGGCCGCCTCACCGGGACGGCCGGGCATCAACACCGGTGCGGTGGAGTCCGGCAGGCCGGGGGAGTCGATCGACTGCGTGGGGCTGGCGGTCGCCGCCGGCTCCGATCTGTCCTCCGGCAGCAGGAACAGCACCGCCGCCCCGACGACGGCCACCGCCAGCACCGCCAGTTCGATGAGGACGACCGTCCGCGACTGGCGGAGAGCCTTGCCTATCCGTACGCCTTGCACGAGTTGCCTCCCGCCGTGGACCTAGCTTGGCCGGGATCGTAACGCGACCTGCGGATATGACAGCAGGGGTTGGTGACGAGGAAAAGGCGTCATTAGTCGTTCCTGCGGTTGTTCGTGCTCCCGGTGTTGCCTAATCGTGATCATGGTGTGTGGTCTACTGTGGCCCAAATCACAAAAATTCTCGGTTCGCCAGGTTATCGTCCCGCTACCCCCGATTCACCCACGACGAAGGGTGTTACTACATGTCACAACCGACCGCGCGCGGAAAGCGGAAGGCCGTCCTCGGCCTGGCCGCTACCGGTGCCCTGCTGCTCAGCACGATCGCGGCGGCGCCGGCAAGCGCCGCCGCGAACGTGATCCCGGGCGTCGACGAGATCGTCAGCAGCCCCAACCTGACCCAGATCGCCAACGTGCCGAAGTTCGGTGGCCTCGCCGCCGAGTCCTCGTACAACAGCGACCTGGCCTTCCAGGGCGACCACGTGTTCGCCGGCAACTACAACGGGTTCAACGTCTACGACGTCAGCAACCCGGCCTCGCCGCAGGTGGTCAGCCAGGTCATCTGCCCCGGTGGCCAGGGTGACCCCTCGGTCTTCGGTGACCTGCTGTTCTTCGCTGTCGACTCGGCACGCAGCGACGACTCCTGCAACAGCGGCGCCGGCTCGGTGGCCAACCCGGACCACTGGGAGGGCGTCCGGATCTTCGACGTCAGCGACAAGGCGAACCCGCGGTACATCAAGTCGGTCCGCACCGACTGCGGTTCGCACACGCTGACGCTGGTCCCCGGCAAGGACAAGGTCGTCGGCAAGGGCAAGAAGGCCAAGACGGTCAAGGCGACGGACCTCTACGTCTACGTCCAGTCGTACAGCCCGTCGGCGACCGCGGCGTACTGCAAGACGCCGCACGACAAGATCTCGATCATCAAGGTTCCGCTGGCGAACCCGACCAGCGCCTCCGTGGTGTCCACTCCGGTGCTCTTCCCGGACGGCGGCGGCGCCCGCACCAGCGGCTGCCACGACATCACCGCCTACCCGGAGCTGGACCTCGCGGCCGGCGCCTGCATGGGTGACGGTGTGCTGATGGACATCTCCGACCGGGAGAACCCGGTGGTGCTGAGCCAGGTCCAGGACACGAACTTCGCGTTCTGGCACTCGGCCACGTTCAACAACGCCGGCACCAAGGTGCTGTTCACCGACGAGCTCGGTGGCGGCAGCGGCGCGATCTGCACCCCGGCCTACCGGGACAACCAGGGCGCGAACGCGATCTACGACATCGTCGGCTCCGGGGCCAACCGCCAGCTGGTCTTCAAGAGCTACTTCAAGATCCCGCGGGAGAACAGCACCCGGGAGAACTGCGTCGCCCACAACGGCTCGCTGATCCCGGCCATGGGCCGCGACATCATGGTCCAGGCGTGGTACCAGGGCGGTATCTCGGTGATCGACTTCACCGACTCCGCCAACCCGTTCGAGATCGCCTACTGGGAGCGGGGTCCGCTGTCGGACACCCGCACCATCCTCGGTGGATCCTGGTCGGCGTACTGGAACAACGGCTACATCTACTCGAACGACATCCAGAAGGGCTTCGACGTCCTCAAGTTGGACGACCCGCGTACCAACAACGCGCGGGCGATCGCCTTCCAGGAGCTGAACCCGCAGACCCAGCCCAGCTACCCGGCCTGCACCAAGGTGCTGACCGGTAAGCAGAAGAAGGGCAACCTGGAGGTCAAGTCCGGCATCACCTGCATGGACGGGGCGATCCAGAACGGCTCGATCAAGGTCAAGGACGGCGCTGGCCTGATCATCTTCAACTCGACGGTGAACGGCTCCATCGACGCCAAGAAGGCCTCGGTGGTGTCGATCGTGGAGAGCACCGTCAAGGGCAAGGTCAAGACCGAGGACATGGACCACAAGCACTGCCACGTCCACAAGAGCAAGGTCACCGGCGGCGTGCACAAGCACTGATCCGGTACCTGTAACAGCACCACAAGCTCCGGCCCGGCGGTCGTCCGCCGGGCCGGAGCCCTTGGTGGTCCGGGTCAGTCCCGACACAGTGGTACGTCCGGCTCGACGACCGTACGGTTGATGATGTCCTTGCTGACGAAGGTCGCCTCCTTCGGGATCGGCACCCCCAGCACGATCTCGATCGCCTTGGCCAAGGGCTGGGAGACGTTGAGGCCCTCACCGGCCCGGGCGGCCACCACCAGAGTGGTGCCCCGGCACTTCACCGCCGGCCCGGCCAGGGGCAGACCAACCCGGCCGGCCGCCGAACCGTTGGTCAACCCCAGGGAGGCCACCACGCCGACGAAGGGACCGGCGCCGGCCACCGGTAGGCCGAGCATCAGACCGAAGCGGAACTCCGCGGCCACCACGATCGCCTCGACCCCCACCGACACCCCGCGCAGGGACTGCATGATGCTTTCCTGCACGGAGAAAGTCGGGGTGAGCACCGTGCCTCCCTCGTAACCGATCGGGCCGGTCAGCCCCCATCGGCCGGTACCCGAGATGTTGCCGTTCTTGGCGGTGAAGGCCGTCTGGACCAGGAATTTGAAGGTCTGCTTGAGGGTGGCCGGGAAGCCGCCGATGATGATCGGCTGACTCAACTCGATCGGCAGCTCGATCCGCGCCTTCTTGTTGTCGCTCAACCCGCCCTGGGCGCCGGCCGCGATCGTGATGGCCAGACCCTGCACCCCGTCGATGCGGAACCGGGGATGGGGGATCACCCCGTTGGTCACCTTCACCTTCCCGGACAGCCGCAGGTTGTCGAGCAGCAACTGGATGTCGAAGTCGACCTTGAGGCCGGAGGCGGCCGTACCGTGTTGAGCGGTCAGACCCACCTTGGTCCGGCCCGCGTACGCGGTGACACCCCACCCGCCGATCTTCCGTTCCATGCTGTGGGCCGCACCCGCCCCGCCCGGGGCCCGCGCCGGCCCCAGGACGATCGGGGGTACGGCCAGGCGCAGGTCGGACAGCCCGACGGGGTCCGCGCCCAGGCTGCTCGCACCGCTCCCTGAGCCGAATGCGCTCCCGCCCAGGCCGATGGCGTTGCCGGTCAGGCCGGTGGCCTGCGCCGCGTCGGGCAGCACGGGGGTGGCCGGCGCCTCCTGCTCGACCACCTCGCCGAGCAGGTCGGGTAGCGCACCGAACTGCTGCGTGGTCAGATCCAGCGGCTGGTCGATGGTGATGTCCGCGTCCCGGATCACCTCGGTCAACTGCACCGGAGCCAGGGTGACCGCCCGGTCGCCGCCGGACTTCTGGATCCGTACCACCCGGCCGACCGCCTGACTGGTGGCGAACATGATCCTGCCGGGCTCCAGGTCCTCCGCCCCCGGTGCGTCCCCGTCGATGACATAGGTGAATCCGTCGTCGCTGACCGAGCGGATGATCTTGCTGCCGCCCTCGACGAGCACCACCTCCGGCTGGTAGACCACGGAGTCGTCCGGCTTCGGGGCGTACCCGTACCGGTCGTCGGCCGCCCCGCCGCCACCCGGCAGCTTGACCCCGCTGCATCCGGCGGTCAGCACGACGGCACAGATCAGGGCCAGCACACCGGCCGACCCACGACGGATGACGGCCGCGTCGACCCGGCCGGCGAACGCATTGCTGAGCATCTTGCGACGCTATGCCGGAGCAGGCCCGCGCCGAATCCGGTGTTTCCCTACGAATCACAGCCGACGTGTCTTGTGAGGACCCCTTGCGGTCGAGGTGTCGCCGGGCAGGTCGACCGTTTCCGGTCGAGGTGTCGCCGGGCAGGTAGACCGTCGATATGTTTGGCCCCGCTGGACCGGGGCATGTCTGCCCGAGAGAGACGTCCCAGGTGGTGGGAGGCAACCGATGCCAGCAGGGTCGAGTCCCAAGCGGGAACGGCAGTACGAACACATCAAGGCCAGCGCCGAGAAGCGCGGGGTGGGGGAGCGCCGCGCCGAGGAGATCGCCGCCCGTACGGTGAACAAGGAGCGGGCCCGCGCCGGCGAGTCGCGTACCGCGAGCCGATCGTCGCTCGACGACGTCTCCTCCGGCCACCGGGGCGGCAAGCGGTCGCACCGCGGGGCGCAGGGGCGTACCAAGGAACAGCTCTACAACGAGGCCCGCCAGCGCGGCATCCGAGGCCGCTCCTCGATGTCGAAGGCCCAGCTGGAGAGGGCCCTTTCCGCCCGCTGAGACCGGGCGGGGGTGGGGGCCCGCCCCGCCGCCGTATCGCCGAAACGGCGGGGTGCGCAGGGGCGGGAAGCCGCCGTTTCGGCGTAACGGAGTCGATCACCCCACCACCGGCGTCACCCACTAGCCTGGGCGGTATGCAGCAGGCAGTGGCCGGTGGAGGCCCCCATGGCTGACGCCGAGGACGTACGGCGTCTGGCGCTGGCGTTGCCCCAGGTGGTGGAGATCGACAGCGCGGGCTTCGACTTCCGGGTGGCCGACAAGGGCTTCGTCTGGTCCTACCCCGAGCGTCGACCCGGCAAGCCCCGCGTCATCCGCACCGACATCGCCGTGCTGTACGTCGGCGACGAGGCCGAGAAGCAGGCGCTGTTGCTGGGCGAACCGGACAAGTTTTTCACCACCGCCGGCTACGAGGGGTTACCCCTGGTCATGCTGCGTCTGGCGCAGGTGGACGCCGACCGTCTCGCCGAACTGGTCACGGACGCCTGGCGGATGCGCGCCCCGGAATCGCTGCTCGCCGAGGTCGAGGAGTGCACCGGCTGACCCACGCCCCCGTCCAGGCCACCACCCGTACCCTCGGCATTTTGGATCTTGTTGGTTCGGTTGTGGCATGGTGACGGGATGGAACCGCAGGTGGCTGCCGGACAGGCCCGACCCGAGACCGTTCGGCTCGGCCTGCGGTTGCTGCGGGACTACCACCGGCCGACCCTCGCCCGGATGCGGGCGCTGCTGCGCAGCATGACCACCTCGTTCGTGGTGCTCAGCGCTACCTTCTGGCTGCTGCCCGGGGTGAACACCACCGGCCTGGTGGGCCTGCTGTGGCTGGTCTGTCTGGTCACCGCGGTCGGCGCGGTGCTACGCCCTCTGCTGCTGGCGCTGGCCACCGCCCTCGGCGGGCTGGGTGCCCTGGCCATCGGGGTGGGGGTGCAGGCCGTGGTGATGTACGTGGCGCTGCGGCTGGCCCCGGAGGCGCAGGTGGCCGGGTTCCCGGTGGCCTTCGCCGCCGCCTGGTTGGCCGTGGCGCTCGCCGCGCTGGTGAACTGGCTGGCCGACGCCGGCACGGACGACTCGTTCGTCAGTGAGATGCTGCGGCTGATGGGTCGGGTCCGCCGAAGTGCGGACGGCCGTCCGCACTGGCGACGGTGGCGTCGGCGTACGGTCGCGACCACCGAAACCATCGAACCGGCCGAGGGGTTGTTGATCATCCAGCTCGACGGGGTGGCCACCCCGGTGGTGCAGTGGGCGGTGCGGGCGGGCAACCTACCCACCATCGGTCGCTGGCTGCGTTCGGGCAGTCACCGGATGACCCGCTGGCACACCGGGCTGCCGGCCACCACCCCGGCCGCTCAGGCCGGACTGCTGTACGGCGAGGTCAACCAGGTGCCGGCCTACCGCTGGTACGAGAAGGCCGACGCCGAGGGTGCACCGGGGCGGCTCGTGGTCACCAGTCGTCCCCGGGACGCGGCCGAGGTCGAGCGGCGGGTCTCCACCGGTCGGGGTCTGCTGCGCGACGGCGGGGTCAGCATCAGCACCGCCTTCTCCGGTGACGCCCCCACCAGCCTGTTCACCATCAGCCGGGCCGGGCTGCCGGGGCGCTCCACTCCGGGCTATGCGGCCTTCATGACCAGCCCGTACGGCTTCGCCCGAGCCCTGGTGCTCGGCGCCGGTCAGGTGTTGCGCGATGTGCACGGGGCCCGACGGCGGCGAGTGCGGGGGGTGCAGCCCAGGGCCGACCGGCGGGGGGCCTACCTGGCGCTGCGGCCCCTGGCCAATCTGCTCAACGACCTCAACGTGGCGCTCATCGCCGAGCAGATGGCCCGCGGTGCCCCCGTGGTCTTCTGCGACTTCGTCGACTACGACGAGGTGGCCCACCATGCGGGGCCGGCCCGGCCGGAGGCGATGGCGGCCCTGGAGGCGCTGGACCACACCCTGGGCATCCTGCAACGGCTGGCCGCCGAGGGGGCCCGGCGCTACCACGTCGTGGTGCTCAGTGACCACGGGCAGAGTCAGGGCGCCACCTTCCGCCAGCGCTACGGCGAGTCGCTGACCCAGTTGGTCCGCCGACTGACCGCCACCCAGGCGGTCCTGCCGGAGCCCACCGACGAGGAGTCGGCGGGGCGCCCCGAGACGTGGGAGCGGGTCGACCGGCTGTTGACCGAGGTGACCGGCCGCAGCGGGATGACCGCCACGGCGACCCGGGTGGCGGTCCGGTCGGCGGCCGAGCGCACCGAGCCGGTGCCGGCGGCCGAGCGTACCGAACCCGTGTCGGCGGTGGAGGATTCCGAGCCGGAGACCGTGGTGGTGGCCTCCGGCAACCTGGCGATGATCTACCTGGCCCGCCATCCGGGGCGGCTGACCCGCGACCGGGTCGACACCCTGGTCCCCGGGCTGATCGACGGCCTGGCCGCACACCCCGGCATCGGCCTGGTCGTGGTCGGCTCCGCCGCCGGCCCGTTGGCCGTCGGCGCGCGGGGGGTCCACCGGCTGCGCGACGGCCGGGTCGAGGGGGAGGACCCGCTGACACCGTACGGGCCGCGAGCCCGCCATGACCTGCTGCGCCACCAGCAGATGGCGCACGTCGGTGACCTGGTGGTGATCAGTGCCGTGGAGCCCGGTCTGGAGGAGGTGCCGGCCTTCGAGGAGTTGGTCGGCAGCCATGGCGGGCTGGGC
Source organism: Micromonospora sp. DT229 (assembly GCF_049844505.1). Classification (NCBI taxonomy): domain Bacteria; kingdom Bacillati; phylum Actinomycetota; class Actinomycetes; order Micromonosporales; family Micromonosporaceae; genus Micromonospora; species Micromonospora sp. DT229. The sequence goes on from NZ_JBNCLD010000008.1 coordinate 202,306, forward strand.
GGATGGCAGAACGAGGCGCTGCTCATCCATCCCGCCGACTGGCCACAGGAGGGTGAACTGGTCGGGCCGGAGGCGGTGCACCACCAACTGCTGCGGTGGCTGCACCACCTGGACCTGCGCGCCCCGGACGCCCCGGACCCGACGGCCCTGGCCGAGCCGCCGATCGACCCAGGGCAGATCACCCCGGTGGAGCCGTCGGAGGAGCCGGCTGGGCCGGGTTCCGCCGACCGGGTGCACCGGCCGAGGCGGGTGCCGGCTACGGCGTCGCCGGTGGCTGCACCGGCACCTGCCGACGCCGTCCCCACCAGCCCAGTACCTGGCTGACCAGCAGCACGAGCACGATCGCGGCGATCACGCTCTGCCAGGGTTCCGGGAAGACGGCCCGGCCCAGCACGCCGATGGCGGCGTACAGGGCCGACCACAGCAGACTGGCCGGCAGGTTGAGCACGGCGAAACGACGCCAGGTCACTCCGGACACCGCTGCGGCCAGCAGCACCGGCAACCGGCCGCCCGGAATCAGCCGGGACACCAGGAACAGCGACACCCCGGACTCGCGTACCCGGGCGGAGACCCGGTCCAGTCGCTGCGGGCCGCGCAGCCAGCGCAGCCGCCGGGCGATGCGCTCCCCGCCCCAGCACAGGGCCAGATAGACCGCCAGGTCACCGAGGTAGGCCCCGATGGCCCCGGCCAGCACCACGAGCAGCACGACCAACGGATCCTGGTGTGCGGCGAGGGCGGCGGCACCGCTGACCGCCGCGCCGGTCGGCACCACCGGGACGACGGCCCCGAACAGCACCACCACCGCCAGCCAGGCCAGCGCGCCGAGGGTAGCGGTCATCGCTGCGGTACGGTGACGGACTGACCCGGGTGCAGCACCCGTACCCGGGTGCGGGGGGCGATGGTCGCGGTGTGCCGGGCGAAGTCCTCCCCGGGATCGAGGAACCGGTCCGGGCGGATCCGTTCGCATCCGACGGGCCAGAAGGTGCCGTAGTGGATGGGTACCGCCCAGGCCGCGGCGGCACGGCGTACCGCTTCGGCGGCGGCGTGCGGGTCCAGGTGGCCGGGCCCGAGGGTGGGGCCCCAGCCGCCGACCGGAATCAACGCCAGGTCGACCGGCCCCAGGTCGGCCATCTGGTCGTGCAGGCCGGTGTCCCCGGCGAACCAGGTGCGGGTCTCGCCCTCGACCAGGTAGCCGATGGCGGGTGCCTGCTGCCGGGACCAGGGACCCCGGCCGGCGGGGTGGACCGCCGGTACGGCGTGGACCGTGACCCGGCCGATGGTGGTCTGCTGGCCGGGGGCGAGTTCGATGCAGTCGCCCACGGCCGGGCCCAGCCTGCGGCGGACCAGCGGTGCGGCGCCGGCCGGCACCACCAGCGGGGTCCGGGCGGGCAGCCGGCGTAGCGAGGCGAAGTCCAGGTGATCGGCGTGCAGGTGCGACACGAGTACGGCGTCCGGGGCGCCGGGCAGTCGGGGGGTGGGGCCACGTCTGCGCCGCAGGTGGGCCAGCCGGTCCCGCAGCAGGGGGTCGGTGAGCAGCCGCACGCCGGAATCCTCGAGCCACACCGTGCTGTGCCCGTGCCAGGTCAGATGGGCCACACCGACACCCGTACCGCCGCCATGCCTGCCACCGTATCCGCCCGGGTGACCGGCGCACTGACCCGCCACCCACCCGGGACCGCGGGCTATCCCCGCAGGGATCGACGAACGCCTTGTTGTGTGATCGCTCACATGTTAGCGTCACGAGCGGCTGATGGAGCCCGAGAGGCACTTGATGTTGGCGCTAACATCGACTGTCTCCGATGGCACGAGCGGTCACCCCGGTCACAGCGGTCCCGTCCCGGACCGGCCAGGTGACCCGAAGCCCACCACCACCCTCAGGAGCCCATGGTGAAACCCGTACCCTCGCTGCTGCCCGGCGCCAGAGTTCGGCGTCGGCTCGCCTGGCTGGCCGTACCCCTGCTGCTCGTGACCTTCTTCGCCGCCCCGGCGAAGGCGGACAACCCCATCGTCCAGCACGTCTACACCGCCGATCCGGCGCCCCTGGTGCACAACGGTCGGCTCTACGTCTACACCGGCCGCGACGAGGACGCCTCGACGTACTTCACCATGCGGGAGTGGCGGGTCTTCTCCACCACGGACATGTCGAACTGGACCGACCACGGGGTGCCGATGAGCCTGAGCACCTTCGCCTGGGCGGACGCGAACGCCTGGGCCGGGCACGTCATCGAACGCAACGGCCAGTTCTACTGGTACGTGCCGGTGCGGCAACGGTCCAACGGGCAGATGGTCATCGGGGTGGGGGTGTCGAGTTCACCCACCGGGCCCTTCCGGGACGCCCTGGGTCGTCCGCTCACCGGCAACGGGGAGATCGACCCGCACGCCTTCATCGACGACAACGGCCAGGCCTACCTCTACTGGGGCAACCCGAATCTGTGGTACGTCCGGCTCAACCAGGACATGATCTCCTTCTCCGGCAGCCCGACCCAGATCCCCCTGACCACGGCCGGGTTCGGCACCCGCACCGGCAACTCCAGCCGCCCGACCCTGTACGAGGAGGGTCCCTGGGTCTACAAGCGCAACGGGGTCTACTACAACGTCTTCGCGGCCGAGTGTTGCAGCGAGTTCATCGGCTACTCCACCGCGCCCGGTCCGACCGGGCCGTGGACCTACCGGGGGACGGTGATGCCCCGGCAGGGGGCCAGCTTCACCAACCACCCGGGGATCATCGACTACGCCGGCAACTCGTACTTCTTCTACCACAACGGCGCCCTGCCCGGCGGCAGCGGCTACACCCGCTCGGTGGCGGTGGAACGCTTCACCTACAACGCCGACGGGTCGATCCCGCTGATGAACATGACCAGCGCCGGGGTGCCCCAGATCGGCACCCTGAACCCGTACGTCACCCAGGAGGCCGAGACCATCAACTGGGGCAACGGCATCGAGACCGAGGCCTCCAGCGAAGGTGGGGTGAACGTCGGCTGGATCGAGAACGGCGACTGGATCCGGGTCCGGGGTGTCGCCTTCGGCACCGGGGCCTCCTCCTTCACCGCCCGGGTGGCCTCCGGTTCCAGCGGCGGCACCATCGAACTGCGGCTGGACAGCGCCACCGGCCCCCTGGTCGGCACCTGCGCGGTTCCCGGCACCGGCGGCTGGCAGAACTGGACGAACACCTCGTGCGCCGTCAGCGGCGCCACCGGCACCCGCGACCTCTACCTTCGCTTCACCGGCGGCAGCGGCTACCTGTTGAACATCAACAACTGGCGGTTCACCGGCGGTTCGGTCACCGGCGCAAACCTGCTGACCAACGGCACCATGGAGAACGGCACGACCGGCTGGTCAGTGTTCGGCAGCGGCACCCTGTCCTCGGCCACCAACGTCGTCCGCAGTGGGTCGCGGTCACTGCTGCACTCCGGGCGTACCGGCTCGTGGAACGGCCCCAGCCAGGAAGTGACCTCGGCGCTGACCAACGGCCGGACGTACACCACGACCCTCTGGGTACGCTCGCAGAGCGGCACCCCCTCGGTCCGGCCCACCCTGGCGCTGACCGCCAACGGCACCACGAACTACGTCCAGCTCGCCCCGGCGGCGACGGTGAACGCCAACGGCTGGACGCAGCTCACCGGTACGGCGACCGTGTCGTGGAGCGGAACCCTGTCCAATGCCCGCTTCTATGTCGAGACGGCCTCGGGCACCGAGGGTCTCTACCTGGACGACGTGTCCCTGCAATGACCTACACACCACCGGCGGTGGACCCGACGTGATCAGGGACCGGATCAGCTCGGCCGACGGCTGCGGGCCGCCTGTCGCGTGCCGGCCCACAACTCCTCGTCGGTCATCACCAGGTAGACCAGCGGGCAGTCCTGTGGGCCGGTGACGTCCAACTGGCACAGGGTGCACGGCTGATCGGGGCGAAGCGGGCACCTGGCGTCCGGTCTACGGCCCGTCATGCCCTCATGGTGTCCGCCCCGCACCTCCGCTGACCAGGCCGTTCGGCCCTTGTTCGCGGGCTGGGCGGCGGCGCGGGCCCCGGCGAGATCGCCGGGGCCCGCACGCTCAACTCACGGTTGCGCGGCCCACAGCAGGGCCCGACCCAGTTGCGGTTGGAGCCCCTTCGGGTGCAGCCGGAAGGTCGGGTTGGTGCCGAGGAGCACCACCCCGTTGCCGCCCGCACTCACCGTGCGCACGATGCTGGCCTGGTTCGCGGCGGCGGCCTGCCCGTTCGCCCCGGTGGTCGCCCACCAGCCGGCCAGCAGGGGATCCGCCGCGTACGACTGCTCCACGGTCACCCCGGCGCCCAGGTTGGTGAACCAGACCGGCTGGCTGATGAAGCTGTGCGCGCCGGCCCCGGCGGTGACCGGACCACCCCGGTTCACCACGTTGACCACCCCGCTGGCCAGCGACGGCCCTGCGGTGGCGGTGACACTGAGCAGCGAGGTCGCGTTGCCGAAGCTCGCCCCGGCGGTGCCGAGGCCGACCACCCCGCCGCCTCGGGCAAGGAAGGCGTCCAACGCCGCCCGGTTGGCCGGGGTCAGGTTGGCCACGTTGAGGCTGCTCGCCACCAGCAGCACGTCGACCTCCTCGGTCAGCGTGTCGGCAAGCGTCGCGGCGGTGACCGCCCGGGTCGCGAAGCCCAGGGCGGCCAGGGTGTCCCGGGCCTCCACACCACCCAGGTAACCGACGACGATCTCCTTCACCGGGGTGCCCCGCCAGCGGGCCGGGGCCCGCTCGAAGGTGACCCCGTGGGTGCGGACCGCCTCCTGGAGCAGCCTGCGGCTGCCCGGGGTGGTCTGCACCACCACGGACCCGTCGGCGAGCCGGTGCACCCGCAGGCCCTTGCGGATCAGCGAGTTGACCACCAGCAGGTCGGCGGAGTCCTGGATGTCCAGCCGCACGTCGGTGCTGGCGGGCGGCAGGGTGCCGCTGGCCACCCCGTCGTACACCCGGGTCAGGTGCACCTTGGGCAGCTTGGCGTCCCACAGGGTGTCCACGGTGGCGCCCCAGGTCAGCCCGTGGCTCCAGGCCGCCGGACCGGCGTAGAGGTCGTCCACCCGGTCGGTCAGGTCGATGCCCGGTTCCAGCAGCGAGTTGACCAGACCCCGCTTGGGCTGGTGCAGGTCGATCACGTACGAACCGGCCGGGTAGCTCTTGCCGGCGGCCCGGAAGGCGTGCTTGGCCCGCCACACCCGGCCACCGCTGCCGATCAGCAGGTCCACCAGGCGTGCGGCGGCCGGCTCGGACCGCTGCCCAGGACCGGTCGGGATCACGTACGCCCGGGGGAAGACGGTCTGGTAGTTGTCCTCCGGGCCCCAGCCCGGCACGAAGCCGTCGGGAATGTCCCGCAACGGCTCACCGGCCCAGCCGCGCCGGTAGACCTCCGCCTGGTCGAAGATCAGTTGGTTGCGGTGGTCCTGGATGTAGCGCAGCGACGACTTGATCGCCACCTCGTGCACGTCGGTGTTGATGCCGGAGCGCCGCACCCGCTCCTGCGGGGTCAGGTTGGCCCCGCGCGGGTTGAGCGGCGCCTCGATGGTGTACGGGATGCTGCTCTGCAACAACGCGAAGGACGGCACGTAGATCGGCGGGAAGTCGTCCCAGACCCCCGGCGCGTCGTCGCGGAACGGGATGCGGGCCCGCTGGGTCTCGGAGTGGCCGAGGGCCCGCAGGTCCGCCTCGATGCCGAGGGCGTTCGGCAGGGCGTGCTTGATGAACAGGTCGTACTCGTTGTTGACGTTGTGCGGCGGGGTGCTCGGGTGCAGCAGGGTCGGGTTGACGTAGCCGTGCAGATCCAGCGTGATGATCGGCTTGGTGTCGATGATCAACTCGCGGATCAGGTTCGTCTCCGGCTGGGAGACGATGGTCAGATCCCGGTTGAGGTCGTACCCGTTGTCGTTGGGGCGGGTGCCGGCGATCCGGCCGTCCGGATTGGCGGTCACGTTGAAGATCAGCCGGTTGCGCTCCAGCAACCGGACCACCTCGGGGTCGCGGCTGGTGGCGTACTCCTCGATGACCCGCAGCGCCGCGTCGGTGCCCTCCCACTCGTTGCCGTGGATGTTGGCGTTGATGAACAGCGGGGTCTTGTATCCGGCCAGCAGCTTGCGGTCGGTACGGGCCCGGACCGGGTCCTCCTCGATGAGGCGCTTCCACTCCTCCTGCTGACGGGCCTGCTGCCGGGTCTCCGGGGCGGTGACGACCACCGCGTACAGGTCATGGCCGCCGCTGGAGGTGCCCGCCACCCGGGCGGAGACCCGGTTGCTGGCGGCCTGCAACGCGTTCAGCTTCGGGGCGATCTCGTGGTAGGGGACGACGCCGATCGGGATGGAGGCGTCGGCGGCGTTGGCCGGCCAGACCGGGAGCACGTTCTGCCGGGGGTAACCGGTGATCTGGTGGAGACCGGGCGACGACGGTGGTACCGCCGGCAACGCCGAGGCGTTCGCCGGCGCGACCCAGGCCGTCGTACCCAGCAGGGCTAGGGAGAGCCCGGCGGTGGCCAGGCGTACGGACATGGTGTGCACGATGGACAGCTCTCCTGTCGGATGAAGCGACTGCCGTGCGCGGACGTGCGGGTAGGGCCGGAGACCTACGGCATGAAGTCGCCCGCGGCGGGCAGAAGAGGGGATGACCCGGCGTCAGCGGCAGGGTCGACAGGCAGCGCTGGCGACGCGCAGGAGGTCGATGTGACCTCGCTTCGTCAGGTAGGCGCTTCGCACGACAATGATCTTTATGGAAGACCCGTCGGAGTGTCAAGGGTCATGAGCTGACAGTTATCCCTGGGTGGGTCGCTCCAGGGCCGACTTGAGGGCGGCCAGCCTGGCCACCGGGGCCACCGACCGCACCCTGGTCACCATCGCCGAGGAGGGCCGGCGACCCACCCCGCAGGGGCAGCGTGCCTCGTACGGCACCTGCGAGGGGTGGACGAACATGCTCTGCTGCCTCAAGGCGTGGCTGGAGCACGGAATCGAGCTGCGGACCGGCTTCTACGCCTGACCCGACCCGTGGACCGGGGAGCGTTCCGTGGCTCGGAACGCTCCCCGGCTATCGATCAGGGGTTAGCCGACGAACTTGAAGTAGGTGCGGTACTGGAATCCGTTGTCGAGGGTGAGCACGAATTCCCGGCAGGTGCCGGCCCAGGCGGGGTCGGTCTTCCAGACGTAGTTGTACCGGCCCTTGGCGTTGACGGACATCTTCGAGTTCCCGGGGTTGACCGCCTTGACGGGGGTCGGCCGCGGGGTGATGGTGCCGTCCGGGTTGACGGTCTGCAGGGTGTCGCAGTCCACCAGACGCGAGTACGGGGAGTTGCTGGCCAGGATGTCCAGGCCCCGGTTGCTGGCGAGCTGGAACTGCATCGGCGCGGCCGATCCGGCGCTGATGGTGGTCATCCCCGTACGGTTGAGGAAGTCACCACGGCACGACGGGTGGGTGTCGAACGCCTCGGTGTTGTCGTCGCGGTTGGTGGTGCCCTGTACGGCGCTGTAGCCCAGGCCCCGGCGGGCGAAGGAGGCCCACAGGGTGCAGGAGTTCTCCCCGCCGGTGAGGGCGGCGTCCGCGGCGATGATGGCGTTGCGGCCGGTGACGAAGCCGGGGCCGCAACCCTGCATCTTCAACCCGTCCATCACCAGTTGCAGGGCCAGGTTGTTGCCCCCGGTGCTCCACGGGTCGTAGACGTTCGGGTTGAACCCGTGCCGGTCGATCAGGTCCCAGGTCATGTCCCACAGCACGGCGGCCCAACCGTGACCGATGCCGTGCGGGGCGGCCAGGGAGGTGCCGTCCAGCCAGCCACCGGTCTTGATGCTGTCGTAGGTGAAGGGCTGGATCTCCATGTTCCGCGAGTACGGACGCGGCCGGAAACCGTCACCGGTGCGGCTGTCCTGGAACAGCGCGTACTGCCCGTAACCACGCGGGCCCTCGGGGTTGTCGATGGAGGGGTTGATCAGCGAGACGATCGCCAGGAAGTCGCTCCAGCCCTCGCCCATCTGCTCGTTACCGGTCAGGCAGTTGACCGTCGGGCCACCGGTCAGCCGCAGCGAGACCCCGTGACCGTACTCGTGGAAGATCGTCTCCGCGCGGAACGAGGCGTCCCGCATGGCCGGGCGGTCCAGGTTGCGGTGCACCCGTCCGGCGGACGGCAGGGCGGCCTTGATGGCGTTGCCGTCGGCCTGGCTCACCATCACCGCGGGGATGCCGACCGCCGGGTTCATCGACCCGTTCATCACCACCGGGGCGCTGGCCACGTTGTTGACCACCACCACGGCGGCCGCGCCGGCCTGCTCGGCGTTGCTGACCTGGGTGTAGTAGTTGCAGCTGCTGCTGCGGTCCAGCACGGCGATCGCGCCGGCCGGCAGGCTGTACGCGGTGCAGCCGTCGCCGGTGGCGCCCACCCCGTCGTCGACCAGCGCCAGGTCACCGGCGAAGCCGGCCCGGGTGGGGGCGGGGGTGAACCGGGCGTACTCCGCCTGGTAGGTGGCGGCGCCGGCACCCGAACCGACAGTCACCGCGTTGGGCAGGCCGAACTGGTTGCCCGGCCAGAGGAACATCTGCATCCGGGGCCGGCCGCCGTCCATCGCCGGGGTGGAGAAGTTGGCGTTGTTCTGGCCGGAGCCGTCGTGCGCCTCGCACATCACGTCGTCGCCGCCGACCCCGCCACGGCCGTAGTTGTTCACCTGGAAGTTGCCGGCCGGCTCGTCGAAGCCGTACCCGTAGGTGAGGTCGTGCACGACGTTGCACCAGTAGAACTGGTTCACCACCGCGGCATCGCGGTAGGTCTGCGGGTGCTCGTCCAGGTCGGCCGGGAAGTCGAAGTTCAGACCCGGTCCGCCGTCGGGGGAGCTGCCCGGGTCGACCTGGTTGTTGGCGTCCCGGTCGGTGTAGGCGTGGGCGTTGTTGCCCCGGGTGATGGTGTACTCCGGACCCGGGACCCCGTCGGTGTCGTGCCAACCGTACGGCGAGGCGGTCCCCTCGGCCGGGTTGGTCACCAGGTTGCGCGGCCCCTCGTTGGCGTCGTTCTTCGGGAACTCGAAGACCCGGTAGCTGGAGCCGTCGACGGCCTGGTTGCGCGGGAGGACGGTCGGGATCTCGACGTCTGCGGCGGTGGTGGCCCCGGCCGTCCGCTGCTCCGGTCGGCCCAGGGTGGCGGCCAGGTCCCCAGGACTGTCGTGGGTGGTCCAGTCGTCGCTGTCGAGCAGCTCTCCGGTCTGCGCGTCGACGGCCACGTTCCACAGGTGCGGGTCCGAGGAGTCGTCGATGACCAGCTGCCAGGCCAGGCGCAGCCCGTCCTCGGTCGGCTGCCAACCCAGCTTCGCCGGGATCGGCTGCTCGGAGATGCCGCTGCCGGAGACCACGGTGCGCTGGGCCGCACCACCGGCCCGGCTCATCACCCGCGGGCTCTTGGGATCGGCCAGGTCGAGGGCCTCGGCCGCGGCCTCGACCGCCTCGACCGCGTCCAGCGAGGCCGCGCCGGAGGCCTTCTCGGCCAGGTCGGCCACCAGGCTGTCACCGACGAAGACGACACTGCCGTCCCGGGCCAGGTTGACCGTGGCGGTGGCGCCGAACACCTCCAGGTTCTGGTGCCGCTGGGCCAGGTTCACATGGGTCACCCCGTTGTGCCGGCTGGTGTACATCGAGGCCACCGCGAGGTCGCTGAGGTCGGCGGCGCTGACCCCGTGCTGGACCGGGTTGGCCCGCAGGTAGTTGACGGCGAGGGCCTCCGGGGCACCCTCGTTCGGGCCGGTGAGGAAGATCGGGTTCGGGGTGTCCGCCCCTTCCTCCGGCGCTGCGGAGGCGGGCGCGGAAACCGATGTCAGGGACACGACGAGGGTGGTGGACAACACCAACGCGGCGTTGCGTCGACCACGAGATCTCCGGGGGGATGAGGGCACCAGAGGCTCCTTCGTTGTACGGGTACGGCGGCTTGTCGCCGCGCTGCACCGCGGCCCTGGTAAGCCGCGATGGCAGGGTGAACGCACCGGAGGGAGCGTTCCGACTTGCGGGACGCTCCCTCCGGCTCTACCTCAGATCGTTGCTGGGGATCAGCCGATGAACTTGAAGTAGGTGCGGTACTGGAATCCGTTGTCGAGGGTCAGCACGAATTCCCGGCAGGTGCCGGCCCAGGCGGGGTCGGTCTTCCAGACGTAGTTGTACCGACCGTGGGCATTGACGGACATCTTCGACTTTCCGGGGTTGACCGCCTTGACGGGGGTCGGCCGCGGGGTGATGGGCCCGCTCGGGTTGACGGTCTGCAGGGTGTCGCAGTCCACCAGACGCGAGTACGGCGAGTTGCTGGCCAGGATGTCCAGGCCCCGGTTGCTGGCGAGCTGGAACTGCATCGGGGCAGCGTCGCCGGCGTCCAGGGTGGTCATCCCCGTACGGTTGAGGAAGTCACCACGGCACGACGGGTGGGTGTCGAACGCCTCGGTGTTGTCGTCGCGGTTGGTGGTGCCCTGTACGGCGCTGTAGCCGAGACCCCGGCGGGCGAAGGAGGCCCACAGGGTGCAGGAGTTCTCCCCGCCGGTGAGGGCGGCGTCCGCGGCGATGATGCCGTTGCGGCCGGCGACCAGGCCGGGGCCGCAGCCCTGCATCTTGAGCCCGTCCATGACCAGCTGGAGCGACAGGTTGTTGCCGCCGGTGTTCCACGAGTCGTAGACGTTCGGGTTGAACCCGTGCCGGTCGATCAGGTCCCAGGTCATGTCCCACAGCACGGCGGCCCAGCCGTGACCGATGCCGTGCGGCGCGGCCAGGGAGGTGCCGTTCAGCCAGCCGCCGGTCTTGATGCTGTCGTAGGTGAACGGCTGGATGTCCATGTTCCGCGAGTACGGACGCGGCCGGATGCCGGCGCCGCTGCGGTCCTCCTGGAAGAGGGCGTACGGACCCATGCCGCGCACCCCGTCGGCGGTGTCGACGCTCGGGTCGAGCAGCATGGTGACCGCGAAGTAGTCGCTCCAGCCCTCACCCATCTGCTCGTTGCCGCTGAGGCAGTTGATGTTCGGGCCGCCGGTCAGGCGGTTGGAGATGCCGTGACCGTACTCGTGGATGACGATGCCGGCGTCGAAGTCACCGTCGCGGATGCCCGGGTGGCTGGGGTGCTTGCGCACCGAACCGGTGACGTCACCGGCGGCGATGGCGGCCTTGATGGCGTTGCCGTCGGCCTGGGTGACCGCGACCGCCGGGATGGCGACCGGCGTGCCGGTCATGGAGCCGGTCAGCACCGGAGCGGCCCCGGCGGCGTTGTGCGCCACCACGACGGCCTTGGCGCCGAGGGACTGGGCGACCTGGGTACGCAGCAGGTAGGTGCAGGCCGCGGTGCCGCCGTCGACGACCGCGATCCAGTTGCCGCTCGGCAGGGTCGCCGGGTAGGTCGCCGGGGCGCAGCCGGTGCCGCCGTAGACGTAGCGGTGCCCCGGCAGGCCGGCCACCGAGGGGGCCGGGCTGAACCGCGACCAGCTCGCGTCGAACGAACCCACGCCGTCCAGGACGACCTGGTTCTGGGCACCGAACTGGTTACCCGGCCACAGGTACATCTGCATCCGCGGGGCGGCGCCGTCGGCGGCCGGGGTGGAGAAGTTGGCGTTGTTGGTGCCACCGCCGTCGGCGGCCTCGGCCCGGACGTAGTCGCCGCCCACGCCGCCACGGCCGTAGTTGTTCATCTGGAAGTTGCCCGACGCCTCGTCGAACCCGTAGCGGTGGGTGACGTCGTGGATGATGTTGTTCCAGTAGAACAGGTTCGCCGTCGCCGCGTCCCGGTAGCTCTGCGCGTGCTCGTTCAGGTCGACCGGGTTGTCGAAGGTCAGGCTCGGCCCGCCGTCCGGGCTGCTGCCGAGGTCGGGGGCGTTGTTGCTGTCGGTGTCCTGGTACGCGTGGACGTTGTTGCCCTGGGTGGTGGTGTACTCCGCGCCCGGCGCCCCGTCGGTGTCGTGCCAGCCGTACGGCGAGGCGACCCGGTCGGCCGGGTTGGTCACCACGGTGCGGGGGCCGTCGTTCGGGCTCTCGGCCGGTCCGGCGTACACCCGGTAGCTGGAGCCGTCCTGCACCGGCTCGTGGGTGTGGAAACCGGCGCTGTTCAGCGTGGTGGCCCGCCCGGGCGCCAGGGCGTCCAGGTTGTCGGCGACCTCGTGGGCCTCGTGCTGGGTCGTCCAGTCGTCGACGTCGAGCAGCTCGCCGCTCTCCGCGTCGATCGTGGCGTTCCACAGGTGCGAGTCCGAGGAGTCGTCGATGACCAGCTGCCAGGCCAGGCGCAGCCCGTCCTCGGTCGGCTGCCAACCCAGCTTCGCCGGGATCGGCTCGTCGGAGATGCCGCTCTCCGACACCACGGTCTTCTGTGCCGCGCCACCGGCCCGGCTGAGGACCTTGGGGCTCTTCGGCGCGGCCAGGTCCAGGGCGTCGGCGGCGGCCTCGACCGCGTCGACGGCGTTGAGGTCCGCCGTGCCGGAGGTGCCCTTCGCCAGGTCCGCGACCAGGGTGTCGCCGACCAGGATGACGCTGCCGTCCCTGGCGATGTTCACCGTGGCGGCGGCGCCGAACACTTCCAGGTTCTGGTGGCGCTGGGCCAGGTTGACGTGGGTGACACCGTTGTGCCGGCTGGTGTAGCTGGACAGGATGCTCAGGTCGCTGAGATCCGCGGCGTTCACCCCGTGCGCGGCGGCGTTGCCGCGCAGGTAGCGAATGGCGATGTCCTCGGCGGCACCGTCGTTCGGGCCGGTAAGGAAGATCGGGTTCGACCGGGCCGGGGCCTCCTCGGGCGCGGCCGAGGCGGGATTGGCGGCGAGTGTGGTCAGCGACGCGACGAGGGTGGTGGTGAGTACCACCCCTGCGGCACGTCGGCCACGAGATCGATGGGGCTGTAGGGGCACCTTTGCTCCTTTTGGGGGTTGAAAGGACAGCGCGGGCTCCGATTCACCACCGCCGAAGCGGTCCGTCACGGCTTTCCGCGACACCCGCAAGGTGGTCACTGTGCGTGACCAGATCCGTGCGAGGTGAATCGCGTTGACGCTACGGTGCAGCTCACGGCCGGTCATCCGACTGATGACCAAACATTTCGATGATTCGCTTATACATATGTCGATTGCACTGGCCGTGGCAGGATGGCAGGGTGCCCGACCGGTCGGCTCCCGCCATCGCTTTCACGACAACCTCTCTGGTTTCCTCCTCTGTGGAGGAGGTCTTCGACCACCTCAGTGATCCGCACAGCTATATCGGGCTGTCGCCGTTGATCGTGGCGGTGGACGAGGTGCGTACCAGCCGGGACGCCGAGGGGCGCACCGTGACCGACTACGTCGCGGTCGAGCGGTTCCGGTTCCTCCGCCTGTTGCGCTGGGACAACCGGATCCGGGTACGCATGGTCACCACCCGGCCGGGCGCCCGACTGGTCAGCGAGGTGGTCAGTCCCGCCAGGGTGCGACTGCGCGCGGTGGTGGACCTGACCGCCGAGGCGACCGGGACCCGGGTGCAGGAGCAGGTCACCGCCACCGCCCCGGCGTTGCTGCGGCGTTTCGTGGCCGACCAGGCGCGTCAGGTCGCGGCCTACCGGGCGGCCGAGTTGACCCGCCGGATGAACGATCAGGCCGGTTCCGCCTGATGCAGCAGCCGGAGTTGGCCGATCTCGGCGGCGTTCTTCATCAACTCGGCGTTGACCCAGGCGAGCAGATGCGCGACGGCGTGCTCCGGGTCGTGCGGCCACGGGAACGGCGCCACCCGGTCGAGGTCGGCGTCGGTGAGCCGGTCCAGCACCTCCTGCCACTCGGCCCGTAGCTCACCCAGCCACTCGATGGTGGGCGTACCGTCGCCGGGCCAGTGAATCTCGGTGCGCTCGCGGGGTGGCCGACCCTGAAGGTGGTCGAGGGCGACGCTCCACCACCAGCCGATGTGCCAGGTGAGCCAGGCGATGGTGGGCACCGGGACCGGATCGGGCTCGGTGTCGGCCCAGTCCGGCACCCAGTGGCCCGCCGGGTCCCGGCGAACCGTCCAGCAGTGCGTCACCGGCTCCCAGCGGAACTGCTCCGGCGTCAGCCGCTGCAGGTGGTAGTCGAACAGGGACCAGGTCAGGTCGAACTGCCAGCGCAGCAGGTCGCGACGCGAGGAGGACATCGCCGGATCATCGCATCCGGCGCCGTACCGACCGAGCGGTTTTCGACCGGTGGGCGGCTGACCCGGCGGCGGTGGGCGGGTCACCCGGCGGCGGTGCCGGGCGTCCACGGCCAGGGCACGTCCCGGTGGGCCGCCTCGACCAGCAGCGCCTCGATGCCGCGCAGGAACGGCTCGACCCGCTGGGCCGGGAAGTACCGGGTGTCGGCGGTGACGACCAACTCCACCCCCTCGGGTGCGTCGAGCACCTGGAGACGGCACCGCCACGGGAACTGCTCAAGCTCGGCCAACCAGCGGAAACGGCTGTCCGGCAGCATCGTCCGCAGGCCGGCCCCGTCCGGGCCCGACGGCGCCGGGCCGGCTTCGTGGAGCAGTCGGGCGTCGTTGAGGTAGCAGTAGGGTGCCAGGAAGGTCCGGTGCTCGTGCCCCAGGTCGGTGAAGGTGCGCTCCCATACCGCCGGGTCGTAGTAGGCGTGCCGGTAGGCGTCCAACGCCGCCCGCCCGGTCCGGGACAGCAACTCGGTGAAGCCGGGCCGACCGGACAGGTCCAGCCGACACAACCCGATCTGGTTGAGGGTGCCGATCGCCTCGGCGTGCCCGGGCTGGAACCGGTTGTTGGCCATCACCACGATCCCGCAGGTCTGCCGGCCGCCGTCGCCGGTCAGTCCGGCGGCGGTGGCCGCCAGGATCACGTTGGCGGTGCTGGTCCGGTTCCGGGCCGCGACCAGCCGCACCGCGTGGTGCGCCGCCGTGGACACCAGCGAGCCGCGTCGGTAGCGGGGCTCCGGCGCCGGCCCGACCGGGTCGGACAGGCTGGGAGTGAGGTCCGCGAACTGCCGCACCCAGTACTCCACCGCCCGCTGTGAGCGCCGCTGCTCGACCTCGCGCTCCCGACCGGCGAGACCCAGCGACTGCAGGCCGGCAGCGGCGGGTGTGGAGCCGCCCAGCAACGCCCGCAGGTCGCGCAGCACCAGGTCGGCGGCGTGGACGTCGACGGTGGCGTGGCTGAGGACCACCACCACCTGCCGTACCCGGCCGTCGACCGTGACCAGCGCGGCCCGCAGCGGCCACTCGGCTACATGGTCGAAGCGGGGCCCACCCAGCCGGGCGGTCAACCCGGTCGCGGCCGCCCGGCCGTCGGGGTCCTCGGCGGGCCGGGGCACCGGGTGTACGAGCACGGGCATCCGGCCCGAGGCCGCCGCCTCCTGGTGCAGTTCGTCGTCGCGGCGACGGAACCGGGTGCGCAGCGACTCGTGCCGCTCCAGCAGGGCGCCGATCGCCGTGACGGCTCGCGCGACCGTCAGCTCCGCGCGGGCGGGGACGGGCAGCTGACGGGGCAGGCACAACGCCCGGTACCCGGCGGGGGAGTCGAACTCCTCCAGGCTGCGCCACATCGCCCGCTGCCCCCAGGTCAGCGGCGCGTTGGCGGCCCGCCCACCCGAGAAGGAGGCGGAGACGACCTCCTCACCCTCGGCGAGGACCGCTACGCCTCCCGACCCGCCACCGGCCGGGATGGTGGCGGGAGCCGCGCCGGGGGTGGCGCCCGGTGACCAGGGCCAGGGCACCTCGTTGTGGGCCGCGGCCACCACCAGCTCCTCCATCTCGCGCAGCTGGGTGTGTACGGCGTCCATCCCGATGTGCCGGGTGTCGGCGGACAGGGTGATGCCCACCCCGCCGGGTTCGTCCACGACATGGGTCAACATGTGCCAGGCCGTCTGATCCAGCCCCTCCGTCCAGGACAAGGTGCTGGCGGCCATGGCGGCCCGAAGATCGGCGGGGGTCGCCGCCGGTGGCCGCCCGCCACCACCTACCGACATCCGTACGTCGTTGAAGTAGTACTGCGGCCCGAACATCGAGTCGAAGTCGATGCCCTGCTCCTCGAAGGTCCTGCGCAGCGAGGCCGAGTGGTAGTAGGCGTGCCGCAGGCCGTTGAGCGAGGAGGTCCAGACCCGGGAGAGCAGCTCGGTGAAGTCGGGCCGACCGGACAGGTCCATCACGCAGAAGCCGACCTGACCCAGGTTGGCCACGGCCTCGGCGTAGTCGGTGCGGAACCGGTTGTGCGCCATCGGAAACAGGCCCACCAGGGTACGGCCGCTGTGCCGGGCGGCGACCGCGTGATAGGCCGCCAGCAGCACCGCGGAGGCGCTGACCCGGTGCCGGGCGGCGACCATCCGGGCGGCGGTGTCGATGGCGGACGAGACCAGCACCCCCCGGCGTACCGGAGGGTCCAGCCCTGGTCCGGTCGCCTCCCAGGGTTCCTGCGGCAGCCGCCGGTATTCCCGCAGCCAGTAGGCCGCCGACCGCTCGGAGCGTCGGAGGTCCGGCCCGTGCTGGAGCACAGCCACCTCGGTCGACTGCGGACCGGGCGGGGTGGGCAGACTCCCACGCAGCAACAGCAGCCGGAGATCACGCAGCACCACCTCGGCGGCGTGGGCGTCCACCGTGGTGTGACTGAACACCAGCACGACCTGGCGTACCCGGTCGTCCACCGTCACCAGCGCCACCCGCAGGGGCCACTCGGCGCTGTGGTCGAAGGCGACGTCGCCGAGCCGGGCGGCGGCTGCCCGGGCCGCCTCGGCACCGTCACCCACCCCGGCGCAGACCAGCACCGGTAGCACCCCGTTCGCCACCGCCTCCTGTCGCGGCTCGCCGTCGATCACCGGAAGCCGGGTGCGCAGCGCAGCGTGCCGGCTGACCAGCGCACCCACCGCCCGCAGGGCGGTCGGCAGGTCCTTCGCGGCCCGCGCCGAGACGGCGATGGAACGCCGCAGGTTGAGGAAGCGGTGGTTGGAGCCGAACCGGCTGATCGAGCGCCAGAGCACCTGCTGAGCCCAGGTCAGCGGCGCCGTGGTGGCTCCGGTACCGCTGAACTCGACGGGGGCCAGGGGCTCCGAGGCCCACTCGACCGGGATGACGACGTCCGCGAATGGCATTCCTGACGGTAAGACGGACCGTACGGGTGCCGGATCGATCGATCGAGTCTTACACAGTGGACCGATCAGCCGATCCGCGTTCTCCGATGTGCCGTGCAAACTACTGACTCCCATCCGTCATCGGAGTGAGGCGCTGCGTGACAAACGTTGACGCGCCGGCGTGGAGTGCTGCCCGCTCGCCGGAACTACCCCGATCCACCGACCGCCCGCGTCTGTCGTTCGGCCAGGAGAGAATCTGGTTCACCGAACAGTTGACCCCGGGCACCGCCGCCTACGTCATCTACTCGACGGTGCGGCTGCACGGCCCGCTGGAGATCGACCTGCTCCGGGCCGCCCTGGACGCCACCGCCGCCCGACACGACAGCCTGCGGATGCGGTTCACCGAGAACGCCGACGGGGAACCGGTCGTGCAGGTGGTGCCCGAGGTGCGGGTACCGGTCACGGTCACCGCCGCCGAATCCGACCAGGCCGCCCGAGAACTGGTCGCCTCAGCCGTCGACACCCCCTTCGACCTGACCACCGCGCCGCTGCTGCGGGCCCTGGTGGTCCGGATCGACGACGAACAGCACCTGCTGCATCTGGCGATGCACCACATCGTCAGCGACGGCTGGTCGCTGGACATCGTGCTCGGCGAGGTCGCCGCCACCTACGGCGCGCTGCGTGACGGCGGCACCGCCCCCGAGGCCCCGACGACCGCTTACCTCGACTACGCCGCCTGGCAGCGGGCCCGACTGGACGGCCCGGCCAGCGGCGACGGGTTCGCCTACTGGCGTACGACGCTGACCGACGTACCGCCCCTGGAACTGCCCACCGACCGGCCCCGCCCGGTCGTGCTGTCGTACGCCGGGAGCACCCACCGCTTCGCCTTCGACCCCGACCTGACCGACGGGCTGCGCCGACTCAGCCGTACCCACCGCAGCACCCTGTACATGACGCTGCTCACCGGCCTGCAAGCCGTCCTGTTCCGCTACAGCGGCCAGCGGGACTTCGCCATCGGCACACCGGTCGCCGGCCGGGTCGTACCGGAGCTGGAACGGCTGGTCGGCCTGTTCGTCAACACCCTGGCCCTACGCGCCGACCTGTCGCCGATCGACACCGGCCCGGACAGCCCCGCCGAGCCCAGCTTCGCGGCCCTGCTCAAGCGCACCCGGGGCACCGTGATGCGGGCGCTGGCCCACCAGGAGGTCCCGTTCGAGCGGCTGGTCGCCGACCTCAACGTGGCGCGCGACGTCAGCCGTACCCCCGTCTTCCAGGTGTTGTTCACCCTCCAGAACTACGACCAGGGCGGCATCGGTTGGCCGACCGGGCTGCGGGCCGAGGGGGTCGGCACGGACGCCTCGACCGCCCGTTTCGACCTGTCCCTGTACGTCGGGGAGAGCGCCGACGGCCTGCGCGGCATGTTCGTCTACAACACCGACCTGTTCGACGCCGCCACCGTACGGCGACTGGCGGCCGGCTTCGAGACCCTGCTGCGCGGCGCGGTCGCGGCCCCGGACCGCCCGGTGGTCGACCTGGACCTGCTCGACCCGGCCGAGCGGGACCGCACCCTGGCCCTGGGGCGACCCGACACCGACGACACCACCGGGGTCACCGGCGGCGCGACGACCCTGGCCGAGCTGTTCGACCGGCATGTCGCCGCCACCCCCGACGCCCCGGCGGTGGTCGGTGAACAGTCGCTGACCCTCACCTACCGGGAGCTGGACCGCCGGGCCAACCAACTGGCCGCCTGGCTGCGCGGGCGGGGTGTCGGCCCCGACAGCCTGGTCGGGGTGTTGCTGGAACAGTCCGTGGAGTTGGCCGCCACCCTGCTCGGGGTGCTCCGCGCCGGCGGTGCCTACCTGCCGCTGGATCCGGAGCAGCCGGCCGCCCGACTGGGCCTGATGCTCGCCGACGCCCGCCCGAGCATCGTGTTGACCAGCTCCGACCTGCGGGACCTGCTGCCGGCCGAACTGAACACGGCCTGCCTGGACGAGGTAGCCGCCGACATCGCCGCCGCCCCGGACACCGCACCCGAGGCCACCGCGACCGGTGACGACCTCGCCTACGTCATCTACACCTCCGGCTCCACCGGCGTCCCCAAGGGGGTGGCGGTGGCCCACCGGCAGGTGCTGCGCTACCTCGACGGGGTAGCCGACCGGTTCGCCGTCGTCCCGGCCGCCCGGTACGGGCTGTTGCAATCGATGTCCTTCGACTTCAGTGTCACCGTCTTCTATCTAGCGCTGGCCACCGGAGGTGCGGTGCACCTGCTGCCCCGCCGGTGCACCGGCGCGGAACTCGCCGAGCGGCTGCGGGCGCGGCACATCGACTACCTGAAGATCACCCCCTCGCACCTGACCGCGCTCACCGCCGACGCCGAACCGGATGACCTGCTGCCCGCCCGGGCGCTGATCCTCGGCGGCGAGGCCTCCGAACTGGAGCGGATCGCCCCCCTCGCCGCCGGCGGGGCCCGGGTGTTCAACCACTACGGCCCCACCGAGGCCACCGTCGGCGTGACCACCTACGAGGTACCCGCCACCGAGACCGGTACCGGCCCGGTACCGATCGGTCGGCCCCTGCCACACGCCCGGGTCTACCTGCTCGACGAGCGGATGCGCCCGGTGCCGGTCGGGGTGCCCGGCGAGCTGTACCTCGGCGGCGACCGGCTGGCCCGTGGCTACCTGAACCAGCCCGAGCTGACCGAGCAACGGTTCCTGCCCGACCCGTACGGCCCACCCGGCGCCCGCCTCTACCGCACCGGCGACCTGGCCCGCTGGCGCAACGACGGGCAGCTGATGTTCCTCGGCCGACGCGACCACCAGGTGAAGATCCGCGGCTACCGGGTCGAACTGGGGGAGATCGAGGCCGCCCTGCGGGACTGCCCCGAGATCCGGCAGGCGGCGGTGCTGCTGCGCGAGGACCGGCTGGTGGCCTACCTGGAACCGGCCACCGAGGCGGACCCGCCCCAGCCGACGCAGCTGCGCCGTCGACTGGCCGAACGGCTGCCCGAGCACATGCTGCCCAGCCGCTGGGTGCTGCTGGACCGGCTGCCGTTGCAGGACCACGGCAAGGTGGACCGGCGGGCCCTGCCCGCCCCGACCGACGAGCCGACCACCGGTGCCGAGCAGGTGGCGCCGGAGGGGCCGGTGGAGACCCTGATCGCCGGGATCTGGCAGGCGGTGCTCGGGGTCGCCCAGGTCGGCGCCGGGGACGACTTCTTCGATTTGGGCGGGCACTCGCTGCTGGCCACCCAGGTGGTGGCCCGGCTGCGGCGGGAACTGCCGGAGGTGCTCGGCGCCGCCGCCCCGACGGTCAGCGTGATGGACCTGTTCCGCCACCGCACCGTACGCGAACTGGCGCAACTGGTCGGCGGCGGCGCTGCCGGCGGCAGCGGGCTGCTGTACGAACTGACCCCGCCGGTGCCCGCCGGACAGCGCGTCGCCACCCTGGTCTGCGTCCCGTACGGCGGCGGCAGCGCGGTGGTGTACCAGCCGCTGGCCGACGCGCTGCCCCCCGGCCACCGGCTGCTGTCGGTGGCCGTACCCGGACATGACATCGGGGTGGCCGACGACCCCGCGCCCATCGACCAGGTCGCAGCCGAGGTCGTCGCGGAGATCCTGGACCGGGTCAGCGGTCCGCTGATCCTCTACGGACACTGCGGCCCCGGTGGGGCCCTGGTGGTGGAGGTGGCCCGTCGGCTGGAGGCGGCCGGCCGGGAGTTGGAAGCGGTGTACCTCGGCGCGGTCTTCCCCTTCGGCCGACCCGCCGGTGGCCTGCTCGGCCCGCTGCTGCGGCTGCGACTGGCCGAACGGCTGCGCAGCGACCGGATCTACCGCACCTGGCTCCAGGCCCAGGGCACCAACATCGGGCAACTCGCCCCCGAGGAGGCGCGGTTCCTGATCCGGGCGATGCGCCACGACGCCGAGGTGTCCGAGGAGTACTTCACCGAGCTGATGCGCCAGCGGGTGACCCCACTGCGGGCGCCGATCATCTCCGTGGTGGGGGAGCGGGACCGGGGCACCGAGTTCCACGAGGAGCGCTACCGCGAGTGGCACTTCCTCAGCGACCGCGCCGCCCTGGCCGTGATCGACGAAGGGGGCCACTACTTCCTCAAGTACCGGGCCGCCGAGCTGGCCGAGATCGTCACCGAGGTGCACCGGCGCATCGACACCCCCACCCCGGCGGTCGACGAGAGGCCCACCGTGGTCGACCCCGAGCCCGCCTGGCAGTTGGTCGCCGTCTCCGACCGTGGCTCCGAACCGCCACCGACCGCCCGGAGCCGGACGGACACAGCGCCACCACCGAGCATGCGGCGCTTCGGCATGGTCGCCGCCGGGCAGATCACCTCCGGCCTGGGCACCGCGCTGACCACCTTCGCCGTACCACTGTGGATCTACATCCAGACCGGCTCACTGGCCCGGTTCGCGCTGTTCGCCGTACTGGCGCTGCTGCCCGGCCTGCTCATCGCGCCGTTGGCCGGCGCGCTGGTCGACCGGTTCAGTCGGCGGGCCGTCCTGCTGACGGCCTGCGCCGCCGCCGGCGGCGGCAACGCCGCGCTGGCCGTACTGGTGCTTCTCGACCGGGTCGAGATCTGGCACTTCTACCCCTTCACCGCCTGGCTGTCGGTGGCGCTGGCCTTCCAGCGCCTGGCCTTCGTCTCGGCGGTGCCGCAACTGGTGCCCAAACGGTTCCTCGGCCACGCCAACGGCCTGGCCCAGACGGCCGTCGGCCTCACCCAGTTCGTGGTGCCGCTGGCCGCCGTGGCCCTGCTCCAGGCCGTCGGACTGCGCGGCATCCTCCTGGTCGACGTGGCCTGCTACATCTTCGCCATCACGGTGCTGGCGGTGGTGAAGTTCCCCCGCACCCTGGCCCTGCAACGCCGCGAGAGCATCGGCGCGGAGATCCTCGCCGGGCTGCGGTACGCGCTGCGCCGCCGGGAGTTCCGGGCCATGCTGACCTTCTTCGCGGCGCTGAACCTCTTCCTCTTCCCGGTGCTGTTCCTGCTCTCCCCGCTGGTGCTCGGCTTCGCCGACCTCGACGAGGTGGCGCAGGTGGCCCTCACCGGCGGGATCGGGGCGGCCACCGGCGGCCTGGTGATGCTGGTCTGGGGCGGCCCCCGGCACCGCCGGATGCGCGCGGTGCTGCTGGGCACCCTCGGCATCGCCGTGGCCGCCATGCTGACCGGGCTGCGCCCCAACCTGGCCCTGATCGCCGCCGGAGCCTTCGGGATGTACGCCTGTCTGGCCATCGTCAACGGGGTCTACGCCACGATCATCCAGACCAAGGTGCCGCCGCGTGTACACGGCCGGGTCTTCGCACTCAACCAGATGGTCGCGCAGTCCACCCTGCCCCTGGGCTGGGGTCTGATCGCCCCGGCCGCCGCCCGGATCGCCGAGCCGATGCTGCTGCCCGACGGTGCCCTGGCCGACACGGTCGGCGTCGTCCTCGGAGTCGGCCCGGGACGCGGCCACGGCCTGCTCTACGTGCTGTTCGGGCTCTGCATCGCGGTCACGGCACTGGTCTCGCTGGTGATCCCGGTGCTGGCCCGCTTCGACGACCAGGTGCCCGACGCCCCGCCGGACGACCTGGTCGGCATCGAGGAACGCCAGGCCCGGGCCGCCGCCGGCGCGACCAGCCCGGTACCGGCCCCTCGGAAGGCGGCCTGAGGTGGCCACCACGACCCCCGTACCCCGTACGGTGCCGGACCTGCTGGACTGGCGCGTCGGCCTGCACCCGGAACAGGTGGCCGTCGAGGTGCACGGCGTGGCCACCCTGACCTTCGCCGACTGGGCCGCCGAGTCCCACCGGCTGGCCGCCGCCCTGCTGGCCCGGGGCCTGCGCCGGGGTGACCGGGTGGGCCTGCTGTTCGGTGCCCACGACTGGACCCGCTTCGTCGTCGCGTACTGCGGGGTGCTGCGGGCCGGCGGGGTGGCCGTGCCGCTGTCCGACCGGCTCGCCCCCGGACAACTCGAGTACGCGCTGACCCACTGCGGGGCCACCGCAGTGCTGCACGGCGACGGGGCCCCCGCCCCGGCCGTGCCGACCGGGCTGCCGGTCTGGACCTGCGCGGACCTGCTCACCGAGGCGGCCCCCGAGCCTTTCGACGCCGCGGCGGCCCGCCCCGGTGACCTGGCCCAGATCCTCTACACCTCCGGCACCACCGGGCGGCCCAAGGGGGTGGCGGCCAGCCACGCCAACCTGACCGTCGGGGCACCCCGGCATCCCCGCCGGCTGGCCCTGGCCCACTCCCGGCGGTTCCTGCACGCCTTCGCCATCGGCACCAACGCCGGGCAGACCATGCTGCTCAACGCGCTCACCGCCAAGGCCGGTGCGTTGACCCTGCCCCGCTTCACCCCGGTCCGGTTCGCCCGGCTGGTCGAGGCACCCGGCACCGGCACCGTCTTCGTGGTCCCGTCGATCGCCGTCGAACTGCTCGACTCCGGCGCGCTGCGCGGGCGGGACACCAGCGGGGTGCAGCTGATCGGGTCCACCGCCGCGCCGCTGGCACCGGCGGTCGCCGCCCGACTGGCCGAGGTCTTCCCGGCGGCGACCATCGTCAACTACTACACCTCCACCGAGGCGGCCCCGGCGCAGACCACGATGATCTACGACCCGGCGCGGCGGGACGCGGTCGGCCGACCGGTCGGCGGGCAGCTGATGGTCGCCGACGCCGACGGCAACCCGCTGCCGGTCGGCAGCACCGGCGACGTGTGGCTGCGGGCCCCCTTCACCCGCGCCTACTACCGGGACGAGGCCGCCAATCGGGCCACCTTCCGCGACGGGTGGGTGCGGATGGGTGACATCGGCCGCCTCGACGCCGACGGGTACCTGTACCTCACCGACCGGCACCAGGACGTGATCAAGACCGGGGCGTTCAAGGTCTCCACCCTGGAGGTGGAAGCGGCACTGTACGAACACCCCCTGATCGCGGAGGCCGCCGTGGTAGGGGTACCGCATCCCGTTCTCGGCTCGGCGGTCGCTGCCGCCCTGGTACCCCGCCCACCGGCCGGCCCGGACGACCTGACCCTGCCGGTGGTCCGCGGCTTCCTCGCCGACCGGCTGGCCGACTACCAGTTGCCCGCCCGAGTCCTGGTGCTCGACCGGCTGCCGCACAACGAGGGCGGCAAGGTGCTCAAACGGCAGCTCACCGACCTGTTCGAGAAATGACCACCACCAGCACAACCAGGGGAGCAGATGTGGGCACCGCCGAGGCGACCTACGCACAGCACGCGGTCTGGTTCACCGAGCAGGCCGGGACCGCCGGCACGGCGTATCACATGGCGTTGGGGGTACGGTTCGGCGCCGAACTCGACACGCAGTCCCTCGTCGCGGCCTGCACGAGCGTGATCGAGCGGCATCCGATCCTGTCCGCCCGGTTCACCGGCGACGACGACGGCACCCCCCGCCTGGCCCCGGCCGACACCCGCCCCTCGGTCGGCCTCGGTGACCTGACCGAGGCCCGGATCGCCGAGGAGATCGCCCGCCCCTTCGACCTGCACACCGGACCCTTGGCCCGGTTCACCCTGCTCACCGGCGTCGAGGGTGACCACCTGCTGCTGGTCACCGCACACCATGTGGCCTTCGACGGCACCTCCAAGGACGTCCTGGCCCGGGACCTGGCCGTCGCGTACGCCGCCGCCCGGGCGGCGGAGCCGACCGGCCCGCCGACCCGCGCGGACGACCACACCGGCCTGGCCGCGGCCGAACAGCAGCGGCTCGCCGCGGACCTGCCCGCCGCCCGCGAGTACTGGGCCCGGCACTGGTCCGGCCCCGGTGACGTGGTCCTGCCCGGTCTGCGTCGGCTGCCCACCGGCGCCGAACCCGGTGCCACCGTGGCCGCGGACCTGCCCGCCGAACTGGTCGAGGGGGTCGACCGGCTGGCCGCAACGCTGGGCGTGACCCGCTTCGAGGTGCTCTTCGCGGCGCTGCACGCCCTGCTGGCCCGCTACGGCAACCAGCACACCCCGGTGGGGGTGTCGTTGTCCACCCGTACCCCCGAACAGGCCGACCTGGTCGGCCTGTTCGTCAACGAACTGCCGGTCGCCGCCGAGGCCGCCACGGCCACCTTCCGCGACCACGCCCAGGCGCTGCGGGCCCGGCTGCGTGAGGTGTACCGGCACCGGGCCGTGCCGCTGGCCCATGCCGTGCCCGGCCTGCGTCCGGCACCGGCGCTCACCCCGGTCAGCGTCGGCTACCGGCGGCGTGCCGCCGAACCGGTTTTTCCCGGGGTGCCCAGCCAGGTGGAGTGGACCCTGTTCAGCGGTGCCGCCCGCAACGCGTTGCACGTGCAGATCGTCGACGCGCCCATCGGCATCACGGTCGGCCTTCAGCACAGCCCCACCGCCATCGACACCGACGCGGTACGCCGCATCGGCGGACACCTGCACACCCTGCTCGCCGCCGTGGTCGCCGACCCGGACCGGCCGGTGGCGCGGCTGCCGCTGCTGTCCGACGAGGAACTCGACCAGGTCATCCGGGCCGGCACCGACACCGCCCGCAGCTATCCGGTGGCGACCGTGCCGGACCTGTTCGCCGCCCAGGTCGCCGCGGCCCCGGACGCCCCGGCCGTGGTCGACGGTGACCTGACGCTGAGCTACCGCCGACTGGACGAGGCCAGCCGGCGGCTGGCCGGAGCGTTGCGGCAATGCGGCGTCGGCCCCGCATCGCTGGTGGCGATGCCGCTGGAGCGGTCCTGGCAGGCGGTGGTGACCATGCTGGCGGTGCTGCGCTGCGGCGCCGCCTACCTGCCGATCGACCCGGCTCACCCGGCCGCCCGGCAGGAGGCGGTGCTGGCCGACGCCGCCCCGGCCCTGGTGGTGACCGCCACTCCGACCGTCTCGGACCGGCCCACCCTCGCCCTGGACGAGGTCGCCCTGCTCGACGGCCCGGTGCCGCCGGAACCCGCCGAACGCCCCGGTGCCGACGCGCTGGCCTATGTGCTCTACACCTCCGGTTCCACCGGCCGTCCCAAGGGGGTGGCGGTGTGCCACGGGCCCCTGGCGAACGTGCTGTTCGGGTTCCGGGACCTGCTGGGCAGCGGGCCGACGCACCGTTGGCTGCACCTGACCTCGCTGTCGTTCGACATCTCCGGGGTGGAGGTCCTGCTGCCCCTGGTCACCGGCGGGCAGGTGGTGGTGGCTTCGAAGGTCAGCGCCCTGGAGGGCGCGGCCGTGCTGGCGTTGGTCCGTGCGGCCGGCGTCACCCACGCCCAGGCCACCCCGTCCGGCTGGCGGGTGCTGCTGGAGGCGGGCCTCGGCGCCCCGGGCGACCCCACGCCGCCGCTGGTCGCGGTCGCCGGTGGCGAGGCGCTGCCGGTCACCCTGGCCCGGGAGCTGCGGGCCCGCACCGCCCGGTTGATCAACGGGTACGGGCCGACCGAAGCCACCGTGTACGCCACCGTGGCCGACATTCCCGCCGACCCGGCTGAGGTCACCATCGGCACTCCGCTGCCGAACGTGCGGGCGTACATCCTGGACACCGCGGGTCTGCCGGCGCCCATCGGCCTGCCCGGTGAGTTGCACCTGGCCGGCGCCGGGCTGGCCGCCGGCTACCTGGGGCGCGACGACCTGACCGGGCAACGCTTCGTACCCGACCCGCACAGTCCCGTCGGCGGCCGGATGTACCGCACCGGTGACCGGTGCCGGTGGCGGCCGGACGGGCAGATCGAGTTCCTCGGCCGCACCGATCACCAGGTCAAGATCCGGGGCCACCGGATCGAGCTGGGGGAGATCGACGCCCGGCTGCTGGACCACCCCGGGGTGGCCGAGGCGGTCACCGTGCTCCGGCAGGACACCGACGAGCCGCGCCTGGTCGCCTACCTGGTGCCCCGACCGGGGACTGTGCCGGAGCCGGCTGAGCTGCGTCACCATCTCGCGTCGAGCCTGCCGCAGGCGGCCCTGCCCAGCGACTACGTCACCCTCGACCGGCTGCCGTTGAACGCCAACGGCAAGGTGGACCGGGCCGCGCTGCCCGCCCCGGCCGAACGGCCGACCGAGGTCGAGGCCACCGGGCCGGTCGACGACGATCCCCTGGTCGCGCAGTTGCGGTTGATCTGGCAGGAGGTGCTGCGGCTCCCCGACATCGGGGCGCACGAGGACCTGTTCGACCTGGGTGGACACTCGTTGACCATCACCCGGATCAGCGGCCGCATCCAGCAGCGAATCGGGGTGGAGGTACCGCTGGACGCCTTCTTCGACACCCCGACCATCGCCGAGATCGCCGACATCGTCCGACAGCTGAAGAAGGAGTCCTGAGACGTGGCTGACACGGAACTGCGCGAGCGGCTCGCGGCCCT
Organism: Micromonospora sp. DT229; assembly: GCF_049844505.1. Taxonomy (NCBI): domain Bacteria; kingdom Bacillati; phylum Actinomycetota; class Actinomycetes; order Micromonosporales; family Micromonosporaceae; genus Micromonospora; species Micromonospora sp. DT229. The sequence goes on from NZ_JBNCLD010000008.1 coordinate 229,579, forward strand.
GGTGGGTGAGGCCACGGCGGGCGAGGTGGCGGCGGCCGAGGTGCTTACCGGCGACTCCCTGATCGCCCTGGGCGTCGACTCACTCGCACTGCTGCGCCTGGTCGACGCGATCGAGCTGGAGTACGGCGTCGAGATCGACCTGGCCGCCGCGCCCGCCCTGGACACCCTCGACGACCTGGTGGCCCTCCTGACCGCCACCCGCCCGGCACCCGCCGCCGACCAGGCCTGACCGGTCGCCCGGGTTTGGCGCCCGCCGTCGGACCGGCCTGATCGGTCGGTTCGGGTTGGCGCCGCCGTATCGCCGATATGGCGGGGTCAGCCGGTGCGGGATACCGCCATTGTGGCGTAACGGCGGTCTCCCACCGGAGGCCGCCACCTGCCGGCGTTGATGATCGCATTGGCCGGCACCACCGTGCGCTAATCTCCCAGCCAGATGGTCGTCGATGCGAGGAGCGTGATGTCCCCCAAGACCGGAAAGCCCTCCTACCTGCTCGATCCGCCCGCCCGCAAGGCGTCTGCCCGGACCCGCCTGCTCGCCGGCATCGCCGCGGCGGCGCTGGCTGCCGGCCTGCTCGGCGGGCTGATCGGCTACTCCGTGGGACGGCCGAGCGAGACCGAGGCGAGCATCGCGCGGCTCCAGCAGGCCGAGGCCGAGCGCGACGTGCAGCAGATCATCGAGCTCACCGAGCTGGCCCACCGCACCGGAGACGAGCTGTCGCCCATCCTCACGGCCGTCCGACAGGCCTCGGAGGCCGGTCGCCCACCCGAGGCGGCCCAGGTCGGCCAGTGGCAGCAGACCATGCGCCGGCTGACCCAGGCGTTCGCCGACCCGCCGTCGGGTACGACCGCCACCAATGTCGCCCGTGGCGGGCTGCGCAGCTCGGTGGAACAGGCCGCCATCGCGGTCGACTCGCTGGCTCTGCCCGCAGCCGCTGACCCGGCCGAGGAACGGCTGAGACTTGCCGCGCGGCAGGCCGCCGTCGCCGTGACCACCTGGTCGGTGGCGGCCACCCAGCTGGACCAGATCAACATCGACGCCGGACAGGGCCACCAACACGTACACCTGGACACCGGTGGCGCGGACGGCGCCCTGGCCCCCGACGGTGCGGCCGAGGGACACGGCGGCTGATTCGCCGCCGACCCACACCCCGGTCGGTGGGGCGGCGGCGGGTGTCGGTCCGCAGTCCCGCCGCGCCCACACCCGGGTGGTCCCCGCCGGCATCGGCCCGGCGGGGATCCTGGCGGTGGTGGTGGGGCGGCCGGTCACCCCTCGCAGCAGCCGCCACCGGGGGAGAGGCTGACCAGAGACAGGTCCCCGCTCGGGGCGGTGGAGCAGACGCCGGTCTCGGGTAGGTCCAGCTGCACGTCACGGGCGGCGGTCCAGTCCCCGGCGAGGGCCGCGGCGATGGAGCGGACCTGCTCGTAGCCGGTGGCCATCAGGAAGGTCGGGGCGCGACCGTAGGACTTCATGCCGACGGCGAAGTAGCCGGGTTCGGGTTGGGTGAGTTCGTCGACGCCGTGCGGGCGGACGGTGCCGCAGGAATGGTCGTTCGGGTCGATCAGCGGCGCCAGTGCCCGGGTGCAGCCCAGCACGGGGTCGAGGTCGAGGCGCAGTTCGGCGGCGATGCGGTGATCGGGTCGGAAGCCGGTGGCGGCGATGATCCGGTCGGCGGTCAACGCCCGCCCGTCGGCGGCGGTCAGCCGGACGTGCCCGTCGACGGCGGAGACGGCGTGCACGGCGAAGTCGGTGACCAACCGGACCCGACCGGAGTCGGCGAGGAGCTTGACTCCGGTGCCCAACGCCCCACGGCCGGGTAGCGCGTCGGCGTCCCCGCCGCCGATCGCCCGGTCGATGGAGCCGCCCCGGGTGGCCCAGGTGATGGTGGTGCCCGACTCCTGGCCAGCCAGTTCGGCGAGCGCGAGCAGGGTGTTCGCGGCGGAGTGTCCCGCGCCGACGACTACGGTGTGGCGGCCGGCGAATCGGTCGCGGTCGGTGCCGAGCACGTCGGGCAGCGCGCCGTCGATCAGGGTCCTGGTCTGGGGGTCGGTCTCGCCGTGCGCGGGGAGCCCGTTGGCGCCGAGCACGTTCGGGGTGTGCCAGGTGCCGGAGGCGTCGATGACCGCTGAGGCGAGGACGTCCTCGCCGGTGGCCAGGCGGACGACGAACGGCGCCTGCTCACGGCCGGCGGTCCGGACCCGGTCGACGCCGACGCGGCCGATCGCCGTGACCGGGGCGTCGTGGCGGACGTGCGGGGCGAGCTGCGGCAGCATCGCCAGCGGCCGCAGGTACGCCTCGACCAGTTCCGCGCCGGTGGGCAGCGTGTCGGGGTCGGGGGCGACCCAGCCGGCGGCCTCCAACAGTCGGCGGGCGGCGTGGTCGACGTTGTACCGCCAGGGCGAGAACAACCGTACGTGTCCCCACTGGGCCACTGCCGCCCCGGCCGAGGGTCCGGCTTCCAGCACGGTGAATGGGATTCCCCGCTCGTGCAGGTGCGCCGCCGCGGCCAGCCCCACCGGGCCGGCGCCGATGACCACGACCGGGTGTGACCCGTCGACCCGCCCGGCCTGCCCGGTCGTCCGGGCCGCCACGCTGTCATCAGTCGTGGCTGATGCGTCGCCGGGGCTGCAGCAGCCTGCGTCCGCCTCGGCTGTCTCGACCTTCGCGCCCGGGGTGCCGCCCGCACTGGCCTGTGCGGCGGCCTGCTCGACTGCCTGGGTGGCGCCGCAGCACGCTGCGGCGCTCTGGTCCTCGTTCATGATGACGACTCTCCCTGCTTCCTGACGTGGGTAAACGCGTTCCGCCGGACACCACGCCCCGATGCGATCGCGCAAGCCGGTCGACAGCCGTGACCCTGTGTGGGCCACGGACATCAGCCCCCGCTGATCGGTGACTCGACTCTTGTCGAACTGACGCCCCCTACCTTGCATCGTTGCTAGACGACTGTCAAGCTAGACGCATGTCGGTCCTTTCCGTGCTGGACACCGCTGTGGCGCAGGGCTGTTGCCCGCCGCTGTCGGTGCAGCCTCTCGCGCCGCAGGTCGCCGGCGAGCTGGCGCCGCTGTTCAAGGCGTTGGGTGACCCCATCAGGCTGCGGCTGCTGTCACTCATCGCCTCCACCACGGAGGTCTGCGTCTGTGACCTGACCGAGGCGTTCGACGTGACCGGGGCGACCATCTCGCACCACCTGCGGGTGCTGCGCGAAACCGGCATGGTCGACTGCGAACGCCGGGGCACCTGGGTCTACTACTGGGTGCGCAGGGAGGCTCTGGATCTGCTCGGCAACCTGTTGACCAGTGACACCGACAGATCGCCCCGTGCCATGTCGGCGGTGTCGGACACTCGACCCGACTCGAATCAGGAGGCGCTGATATCAGCCGATCCTGATGTGGTGCGGTTGTTGGCGGACCCGCTGCGGGCGCAGATCGTGCGGATCCTCGCCACCGGCCCGGCGACCACCTCGCACCTGGTCGCGGACACCGGAGCGAAGCAGCCCAACGTGTCCGGACATCTCAAGCTGCTGCGTGAAGCCGGCGTCGTGACCGCCGAGCCACGCGGGCGCTTCACCTACTACCGGCTCGTACCGGACGTCCTACAGGGTGCGGCGCTGCACCTGGCGGACCTCGCCGCGCAGGCCCGGGCCCACTGCGAGAACTTCAGGACCTGCTGACATGACGAACACCACCACGGCTGGCGACGTACCGCCGGCGGTTGTCGCGCGACTGTCGTGCCTCGACCGGTTCCTCCCGCTGTGGATCGGTCTGGCCATGGCCGCCGGTCTGCTGCTCGGCCGGATCATCCCCGGCCTGAACGCCGCCCTGGAAGCGGTCACGGTCGGCGGGATCTCCCTGCCGATCGCGTTCGGCCTGCTGGTCATGATGTATCCGGTGCTGGCCAAGGTCCGCTACGACCGGCTCGACTCCGTCACCGGCGATCGTCGGCTGCTGCTGTCCTCGCTGCTGCTCAACTGGATTCTCGGCCCGGCCCTCATGTTCGCCCTCGCCTGGATCTTCCTCGCCGACCACGCCGAATACCGCACCGGCCTGATCATCGTCGGCCTCGCCCGTTGCATCGCCATGGTCATCATCTGGAACGATCTGGCCTGCGGCGACCGCGAAGCCGCCGCCGTTCTCGTCGCCCTCAACTCCGTGTTCCAGGTCCTCGCGTTCGGTCTGCTCGGCTGGTTCTACCTGTCCGTGCTGCCGGACTGGCTCAACCTGGCCGGCGCGCAGTTGCAGGTGTCCGGGTGGGACATCGCGGTCAACGTGTTGATCTTCCTCGGCATCCCGCTGCTCGCCGGCTACCTCACCCGTCGGCTCGGCGAACGCGCGAAGGGCCGCACCTGGTACGAGAACCGCTTCCTGCCGAAGATCGGACCGGTAGCCCTCTACGGGCTGCTCTTCACCATCGTCATCCTGTTCGCTCTGCAGGGCGACGCCATCACCTCGCAGCCGTGGGACGTCGTGTTGATCGCGGTGCCGCTGCTGGTCTACTTCGCGGTCATGTGGGCCGGCTCCTACGCCCTCGGCCGGGCCATCGGGCTGAACTACGAACGCACCACCACCCTCGCTTTCACCGCCGCCGGCAACAACTTCGAACTAGCCATCGCCGTGGCCATCGGTACGTTCGGCGTCACCAGCGGCCAGGCCCTCGCCGGTGTCGTCGGTCCGCTCATCGAGGTCCCGGTGCTGGTCGCCCTGGTCTACGTCAGCCTCGCCCTGCGTCGACGTCTGTTCCCCGCCGACCCGGTCACCCAGCCTGCCACGGTCTCCCGGAGCCGGTCATGAACCAGATGCCGACGCTGCTCACCGTCGACGCCGTGCCGGAAAGGGTGGCCGCCGCAGCCGTGCTCGCCGAGGTCGGTATCGACCTCGGCGACGCCTGCCCCATCATCAGTGGCAAGCGCTACCTGGACTGGGACCTGGCGGACCTCACCGACGATGACCTCGACGTGACGCGCGCCGTGCGCGACGACATCGACACCCGCGTGCGGGCGCTGCTCGAAGACCTCACCGACCACCGCACCCACCGATAGGAAGATCCGTGTCCGACGACAAGCCCAGCGTCCTGTTCGTCTGTGTGCACAACGCCGGCCGCTCCCAGATGGCCGCCGGCTGGCTGCGCCACCTCGCCGGCGACAGCGTCGAGGTCCGCTCCGCCGGGTCCGCCCCCGCGAAGACCATCAACCCCGCCGCCGTCGAAGCCATGCGCGAGGTCGGCATCGACATCACCGACCAGACCCCCGAACTCCTTGAGTACGACACCGTCGAAGCGTCCGACGTCGTCATCACCATGGGCTGCGGCGACGTCTGCCCCGTCTTCCCAGGCAGACGCTACGAGGACTGGAAGCTCGAAGACCCGGCCGGCAAGGGCGTCGAAGCCGTGCGCCCGATCCGCGACGAGATCAAGACCCGCATCGAGGAACTGCTCGCTGACCTCATCCCGACGACCGGATCAGGTGGGGCTGCCGCAGCGAGGCGAGGGTGAGTCCATCCCGGTCGAGCTGATCTAGGACGGAGCAGATGTTCCTGGCACCGGAGCGGGCTGCCCGGTGCCAGGAACGGATCACCCGGTCAGCTTGCCGTGCAACTCGGTGTCGGGGCGGTGTTCGTGCTGCCGAACGTGCCGAGGAAGCCGAACGTGGTGCTGGCGCCCGGGGCCAGGGTGCCGTTGTAGCTGACGTTGCGGGCGGTGACCGCCGATCCCTGGCTGGTGACGGTCGCGTTCCACGCCTGGCTGATCGTCTGCCCGTTGGCGAAGGTCCAGGTCACCGTCCAGTTGCCGATCGCGGCCGAGCCGGCGGTGACCCGTACCTCGGCCTGGAAGCCGCCGGTCCACTGATTGGTCACCGCGTACGTCGCCGTGCAGGCGTTCCCGCCCGGCGGCGGGGTGGTCGGCGGGGGAGTGGTCGGCGGGGGAGTGGTGGTGGGGCCGCCCCAACCGGCGGTCGAGTCCAGCCACGCGGCGCGGCGCAGCATCCAGTCCCGCAGGTACTGCACCTGTCCCTGCCAGGTCGGTGCGGTCGGGGTGATGAACGGGCCGATCATCCGGGTGCTCAGGTTCGGCCAGCGTTGGAAGTTTCGCTGCGCCGCGTTGGTCAGCGGCGTGCTCAGCGAGTTGAGGCGGGACTGCAACGCCGCGTCGGACAGCGGGCCGCGGCGCAGCGTCTGCCAGCGCAGCCGGACCTGGTCGACGAAGGCCGGGTCGCGCAGCAGTTGCGTGAACCAGTCGTTCGCCAGCGGCTGTCGGCCCTGCTGGTGCTGCCAGCCGGAGGTCTGGTCGTTGGCGAAGTAGCCGCCCACCCCGAAGCTGAGGTCGTAGTCCCACAGCGGCCCGGCGAAGATCTTGGTGTCCCGGTCCTTGTAGAAGTACGCGCTGCGCACGTAGGAGTCCATCTCCCGGCTCAACTCGTTGACGATGAGCTGGTCGATGAAGGAGTCCACGTCGATGTACGCGCGATAGCCGGTCGTCGGGTCGGCGAAGTTCGGTGCCCGCAGCACGTTGTGGAACTCCTGGATGTGGTTGCGTAGCCAGTCACGCTGCTCCGGTTGCAGCGGGGACGGGTCGGCGACCTCCAGGTAGTTCCAGCAGGTGGCGGCGGGACCGGTGCACGGCAGAATCGGTTCCTCGGCGGCCATCCACTCGAACTTGAAGATGTAGCCGCCGGTGATCCTCGGCAGCGTCCGGTCGTCGGCGCGCAACTGCTTGAGGTCGAGGCGGTTCTTCGAGTTCTTGATCGTCTCCACGATCATGTAGACGCCCATGTAGTCGTCGGCGCCGACCGGCCCGGCGTCGGTGTTGAGATAGAACTCCGCGAAGGCGTACCGGGGAGCGGGCAGGCCCATCTCCCGACCCAGGTCGTAGACGAACGCCTCCCGGATCAGCGCCTTGTCGGTGAACGGGCCGCGCAGCACCCAGTCCGAGTCGGCCGGCATGCCCAGCACCGGATAGTCGGCGTCATCGTCGTCGTTGTCCCAGAACTCGATCCGGTACGGCGTCTTGTCGAAGCTCGACGACGACTGCCCGCGCAGCCGGAACCCGGCGCGGGTCGCCACGGTGGGCGCGGCGGCCAGCGAGGTGTTGCCACCACCGGGCTCGAAGATCATGGTGGCGGCGTCGAAGTAGTCCCGCTGGGGACGCCCGGCCCCGTACGAGTCGATCAGGATCACTGGCAGGTCGTGGGCGGTGGTGGTGTTGCGGGCGACGTACATGGCGGTGCCGGGTGCGCCGGTGGCCGTCTGCCCGACGAAGGCCTGGGCCCGCAGTTGGGTGGTCCGGGTCAGCCGCAGCGGTGAGCCGGAGTAGAGCGTCGACTGCGCGGTGGGCAGCCGCCCGTCGGTGGTGTATCGGATCTGGGCGTCGCTGACGGTGGTGCCCAGCGACACCGCGACCTCACCGGCGAAGGTGCCGCTGGGTACGGAGAAGGTGATGTCCCCCAGCAGGTCGTCGGCGGCGGCGGTGGCCGCAACGGCCTCGGTGGCGGAACGGTTGCCGGTGGCGGAACGGTCGCCGGTGCCGGTGGGTTCGGCACCGGCCGGCGGTGGAGCGGGGACGAGGAGTCCGGCGACCAGCACGGCGGCGGCGACGACGCCGATGCCTCGCGCCGGGGCGGCCACGATGCGTGTGCTGCGCAGTGTCAGACGCACGATGCCTCCTGGACGGATCGAGGGGTGGTGGATGGTGCGGTGCCCGCCGACGACGTGACGTCGCGGAAGTGGCGGCGCAGCGTGCGTCGCCACGGCGAGTCCGGCAGTTCCGGTCGTAGGGCGGCGAGCCCGGTGGCGTACTTGGAGATGCGCACGGGCCGCGTTCCCCGCTGCCACAACAGCCGATCGGCAGCTGAGGCGGCCCGGGTGGTCTTGGTCTCGACCACGGCGAGGTCGGGCAACCGCAGCGTACGGTCGCCGTCCTGCCAGGTCAGTTCGGTGTCGACGGTGACCCGGCTGGCGGTGGCGGGCAGCAGCAGGGTCACCCGTTGATAGGTGGTGACCAGCACCGGATCCAGCGGGCTGTCGGCGAGCGGGCAGATGTCCTCGCGTTCCAGTGCCTCCTGCACGAAGGCGCGGCCGGGATGCACGGTGGCGCGGTCCTGTGGCCGGTACGGCAACCGGTGCTTGGTGATGCTGCCCCGTGCTCCACTGATCTTGACTTCCAGCCAGCACTGCGCGGAGTCCAGGTAGCTTCGGGTGCGGACCTTGAAGCGCCTGCGTCGCCGGTACGCCGCGCAGTGGTAGCTGGCCAGCCGGGGGGTGTCGAAGTACACCGACTCGTAGCGGAACACGCGGGCGGCGTCGATCTCCAACACCCGGGCGCACGCGGACAGCTGCGCCAGTAGCTGCGACACCTCCTCCAGGGGTACGAGGTACTTACGGTCGACACGGGTCTGCAGCGCGGCCTGGTCGACGAGTTCGGTCAGCCCGACCGGCGCGAGGTCCGCCAGGGGCGCGGTGATCGGGGTCATCGGCCTGCTCCCGCCTGAGCGGGTCGGCCGGCGGCGACCGGGGCGCCACCTCGGCCCCGCACCGAATACCGCACGTCGACCAGGGTGGTCTCGTTGACCATGTCGAGTCGCTGCACGGTGGCGGTGTGCACCCGGGCGCCGAGCAGTTGCTCCAGCTGGGCCACGAGCGTGACCTGGTCGGTGACGGCGGAGTCGAGCACGATGATCTGGTGCCGGTAGTGGCGGAGCAGCCGCGGGTGGTCGCCGAGGAACATCACCACGAGGATGAGGCCCATCAGCCCGCCACTGAGCCAGACCGAGGTGGTGCTCAACGCGCCGAGGATGCCCAGCGCCAGGGCCGAGAAGTAGTAGGCCACCTCGTGTTGGTCGAGCTCCGTCGAGCGCAGCCGGATGATCGACAGTACGCCGAACAGCGCCAGCCCCAACCCGAGCCCGGCGCCGACGTTGCTGGCGCTCAGCGCGCTGGCCACGGCGAGGACGCCGACGTTGACTCCCAGATAGGCGACGACGAGATCGCGGCGACGGTGGCGTGGGAAGTAGAGCCCGAAGACGAGCAGTACCACCGCGCAGATGTCGATGGCGAACAGGACGAGCTGCGGCATCTCGTACGTCCTCCTGGGTCGCTGCCGCGTCGGCCCGGCGTTGTCCACGCGGTTCGCGACCGCCGTGGACGAGCAGCCGAACGCAGCCGAAACTTCCGGTTAACTTGCGGGAACTATTTCGGGAATAGTAGACCAACACATTGAATGTGGTCAATCACGCTGTCGTTTCCCGGGATGTGTGGGTGGGGTGGGGCGCGCCAGCGATCCGGCTACCGGCGACAGATCTCCTGCTCGCGGCGGATTGCGAACGATCTTCGACCGCCCGGGTCGACTGTCGGGTGGTTTCTGAAACTTCCGGCACCGGAAGTCCCCGAAACCATATTGACATCGATCGCTCACCCGGCGGAAACTCGCCAGACTGGCGATCGACAGATGTCGATCTAGCTCCGATCCGATCCTCTGCCCGGAAGGAGACCTTCGGTGATCAACCGTAAGGATCGCTTCACGTTCCGATGGACGGTCGCCCTGCTGGCGGTCCTGGCGGTCGTGGCATCGGTGACGGTGACAGCACAGACCCGGTTCGCCCGGGCCTCGGGTGGCGAAGCCTTGGTCGCCGCACCCGTGGAGGACGAGGGGGCGGACTGTTCCGTGACCATTCCCGGTCAGCTCACCGCGAACTCGCGGCTGCCTGATCCGTTTCGCCGGATCGACAACACCCGGATCTCCGCGAAATCGGATTGGCGCTGCCTGCGCGCGGAGACCAAACGGTTGGCGGAGCGGTACGTCTACGGTGAGAAGCCGGGTAGACCGCAGAGCGTTTCGGGCACGGTCACCAGTACCAACATCACCGTGAACGTGGCTGACAACGGCCGCAGCGCCAGTTTCTCCGCGAGCGTCGCGCTGCCCAGCGGCACCGGACCGTTCCCGGCTGTCGTCGTCCTGGGCGGATTCGGCGCGGACACGGCCGCCATCCGGGCCGCTGGCGCCGCCGTCATCAACTACGACCCGCTCGCCGTAGGGCGGGAGGGCACTCCACGTAACAACAAGCAGGGCGCCTTCTACAGCATCTACGGCTCATCCGCCGGCACCGGGCTGCTCGCCGCCTGGGCCTGGGGCGTGAGCCGGATCATCGATGTCATCGAACAGTCGAACCGCACCATTCTTCGAGCCGACGCGACCGGCGTGACCGGCTGTTCCCGGTACGGCAAGGGTGCCCTCGTCGCCGGCGCGTTCGACCAACGCATCGCGCTGACCATGCCGATCGAGTCCGGCTCCGCCGGCTCTCCGATCTTTCGCGGCATCCCTGGTGAGTCCGGTGCCCAGCCGTTGAGCAGCGCCTACGGCGAACAGCCCTGGCTCGGTGATGCTTTCGGTTCGTTTACCGGAAACCCCGCCAACCTGCCGGTGGACACCCACCAGACGTTGGCCCTGGTGGCACCGCGCGGGCTGTTCATCATGGACAACCCGCACATCGACTGGCTGGCCGCCCGATCCAGCAGTGTGGCCGCCCTGGCCGGTGCGGAGGTCTACCGGGCGCTCGGCGCGGCCGAGAACATCACCTACTGGTCCGACGTGCAGGACGGTACGCACTGCGCCGCCAGGTCGGAGTGGCGGGCGCCGCTGCAGCAGCACATCCAGAAGTTCCTGTTGAAGACCGGCAGCAGTACCGGCACCTTCCGGATCTCCAGCCGGAAAGCCGGCAACCTCGCCGAATGGCGGGACTGGCAGACTCCCACCCTCGTCGACGGCCCGACGACCCCGCCCCCGTCGACGACCCCGCCCCCGTCGACCACCCCGCCCCCGTCGACGACCCCGCCCCCGTCGACCACCCCGCCTCCCTCGACGACCCCGCCTCCGTCGACCACGCCGCCGCCCGCTGGGGGTGGTTGCACGGCTGTGGCGTCGATCAACCAGTGGACCGGTGGTTTCGTCGCCACGGTGCGGGTGACCGCCGGATCCGCACCGCTCAACGGCTGGGCCGTGACCGTTTCTCTGCCGGCCGGGGCCGGCGTGACGAACGCCTGGAACGCCACCCAGAGCGGCAGCGGCGGCACGGTCACCTTCACCAACGCCAGCTACAACGGATCGGTTGCCGCGGGCCAGTCGACGGAGTTCGGCTTCCAGGGCACCGGCACGGCTCCCGGACTGTCTCCCGCCTGCGTCGCCCGATAGTTCCGGGCACGTCCGATCCACGCCCCCCGGGTGCGAAGCGCCCAACTTCGCACCCAGGGTGGCGTCGAAACTTCCGGTAAACTTCCGGAAACCATTGACGGGCGTGAAACTGCGCTGAAATACTTCCGGCCAGTAAGGCCGATGCGATCCCTTTGTCAGGGAATCGCGGGCATCGTCCCTATCCCGCGAGTCCGGATTCATGCTGCCCGCCCTCGGGCCACCGGACCCGGAAGGAGCATCAGATGAGCAAGGATTCCTCCCGAGCACCCGGACGGCCGAGACGGCTGCGAGCGGCCCTGGCGCTGTCCGCCGTCGGTCTGATGGCAGCGGCGGGTGCTGTGGTGCTGCCCAGCAACGCCAGCGCCGCCGAGGCCACCCTCGGTGCCGCGGCAGCACAGAGCGGACGCTACTTCGGCACCGCGGTCGCGGTGAACCGGCTCAACGACTCGGCGTACACGAACATCCTGAACCGCGAGTTCAACCAGGTCACCGCCGAGAACGAAATGAAGATCGACGCGCTCCAGCCGCAGCAGGGGCAGTTCAACTGGGGCAACGGCGACCGGCTCGTCCAGCACGCGCGCAGCCGCAACATGCAGGTCCGGGGCCACACCCTGGCCTGGCACTCGCAGCAGCCGGACTGGATGCGGAACATGTCCGGCCAGCAGCTGCGTAATGCCATGCTCAACCACGTGACCCAGGTCGCCACCCACTACCGCGGCCAGATCGCCTGGTGGGACGTGGTGAACGAGGCGTTCGAGGACGGCTCCAGCGGTGCCCGCCGCAACTCCAACCTGGAGCGCACCGGCAGCGACTGGATCGAGGCGGCCTTCCGCGCCGCGCGCACCGCCGACCCGAACGCGCAGCTGTGTTACAACGACTACAACATCGACAACTGGAACGACGCGAAGACCCAGGCCGTCTACCGGATGGTGCGGGACTTCAAGCAGCGCGGCGTGCCGATCGACTGCGTCGGTCTCCAGTCGCACTTCACCGGCGGGTCGAACTACCCGAGCAACTACCGCACCACCCTGTCCAGCTTCGCCGCCCTCGGCGTCGACGTGCACATCACCGAGCTGGACATCCGCAACGCGCCGAGCGACGCCTACCGCAACACGGTCAACGACTGCCTCGCCGTCCCGCGCTGCAAGGGCATCACCGTCTGGGGCATCCGGGACTCCGACTCGTGGCGGTCCAACGAGAGCCCGCTGCTGTTCGACGGTGGCGGCAACAAGAAGGCCGCCTACACCGCGGTGCTCAACGCGCTGAACAGCGCCGCCCCCGGTGGCGGCGACCCGACCACCCCGCCGCCCGGCACCACCCCGCCGCCCACCAACCCCGGCGGCTGCACCGCGACGATGACCCCCGGCCAGGTCTGGGGTGACCGTTACAACACCTCGGTCACGGTCAGCGGCGCCAACAACTGGTCCGTGGTGGTCAACATCACCCCGCCGCAGCGGATCTCCGCCACCTGGAGTGGCAGCCCCACCTGGGACGGCAGCGGCAACGTGATGACGATGCGCTCCAACGGCAGCGGCAACACCTTCGGCTTCACCACGATGATGAACGGCAACTCCGGGGCCCGACCCCAGGTCGTGTCCTGCACCGCAGGCTGATTCACACCACCACCGGTCGTGGGGCCGGGGGGGGGGGCCCCCCCGGCCGCCGCCCTGTGGGGGGTACGGCGGGCCACCCCCCCCGCCGGTAACGCCCCCGCCCCGCAACCGCCGAGCCC